>JAZLFI010000268.1:0-17324 GCA_045615725.1 Oscillospiraceae bacterium | reverse complement strand
TCGTCGGGGTTGTTGTATGCTTTTTCAAGATACTTGAAGATAGCAACGGTTGCTTCTTCTGCAAGACGGATGGTTTCCTTGGTGTTGTAGGTCCAGGAAACATATGCTTCCAGAGCATGGGTCAGAGCGTCCATACCGGTGGTAGCGGTGGTCTTGGGAGGCAGGTTGCGGGTGGTTTCGGGGTCCATAACTGCGTATCTGGGAACCAGGCAAAGGTCCATAACTGCGTACTTGTGGTGGGTTTCCTGGTCGGTGATAACAGCAGCTATAGTGGTCTCGGAGCCGGTACCTGCGGTGGTGGGAACTGCAACGTAGGTAGGAATCTTGTGGTGAACCTTCAGCAGGCCAGCCATCTTGTTAACGGACTTCTTGGGGTGAACAACGCGAGCTGCTGCGCCCTTTGCAGCGTCCATGGGGGAGCCGCCGCCGATTGCGAGGAAGCTGTCGCAGTTGGTATCGAGATACATCTTCTGAATTTCGTCAACGATTTTGACGGTGGGGTTTGCGGAAACTTCGGAGTAATGCTCGTAGCTGATGCCTGCGTCGTCGAGGTATTTCTTTACTTCGGGAGCAATGGTCTTGCCGACGGTACGACCGGTAACGATCAGAACCTTCTTGTTACCGTGCTTTTTGAACAGTGCGGGAACTTCCTTAAGGGAACCTTCACCGCTGACAACGATGGGCTTACGCCAGTAAAGACATCTTGCACCGATGTCGAAGATGAACTGGTATACGCGGTAATAAGCTAATTTGATTGCGTCGCTGAAACTCATAACTATACTCTCCTTCAAAAAATTTTTTAATGTAAAAAAACTTGTGTCTATAATATATTCCTATTAAAAATTCAAGTCAAGCTCTTTCACTTTAAATCAAGAAATTAACATAGTGCCCTTGTCATATTACACAAAACTGTCTAAATAAATTAAACAAAAAATTCACAGCAATTAAATGGGGAATTATAAGGAAAAAACAGACTTTTGTGAAAAATTTTGCTTTTTGCCATATGTAAAAAACATATGATATTTATAGGAAAATCATTCGTTTTCTCTCAGAATTCAAATAGGTGTTCATAAAAATTTCGTCATTTTGACGAATGAAAATAAGAGTTTTTCAGCAATAAAATACACAAACACTCGCCTCTGAAGTTGTCAAAAACACCAAATGATTATCTGTTGACAATATCGAATATCGATATATAATGAAATTATACATCGATATTCGATATAAAGAGGTGAGTGTTTTGGCGCGAAAAAAGTTCTCAACCCTGACTGAACCCATGTTCTATCTGCTCATGGCGCTTATGTCGGGGGATATGTGTGGAATTGAAATTAATGACTACATATGTAAAAAGAGCATAGGCCGTGTTGACCTTGGCCCTGGAACTCTGTATACGCTTTTGTCGGAGTTTGAGGCGGAGGATGTTATTAAATATATCGGTATTGAAGGTAAGCGCAAGACATACAGCATTACTGACATCGGCAGAGCAATGTATATCGAAGAGTATAAACGCCTCAAGCAGTGTATCTTTGACGCGGAAAGGGAGGATAGTAATGAGCAAGTATGTTAGAAAACTGATACCTTACTTGTCATGTGACATACAGGAGCTTCAGAATTGGCTGGAGGATATGGCAAAGAAAGGCTTATTTTATAAAGAAAGCGGATTCTTTTGCGCGAAATTTGAACGTGGAGAGCCGAAAGAATGTCACTATAAGCTTGAATATGAAAACATTGTTACAGGGTGCATACCTCCTGATAAGCAGGCGATGTATGAGGACTTCGGCTGGACCGTTCTTGATGACATTCGCCCGGGAATGGTTGTTGTACGTACCGACGATGAAAACTATGAAAATGATGATGAAATAACAATTGATAAAGTGTCTGCGCTTGAGAATATACAAAAGAAGCATCGCAGATTAGGTATTTTATATCTTGTTTTGTTGGCCTTTTCATATGCCCCGATTCCGCTTATTCAGTTGATTTTCGGAAGTGAAAAAGCAAGTGTTTTTGATCTTCTGACCATAGGGACAGCAGAATCAATAACTGCGGTTGTTGTCGGCATACTTCTTCTGCTTGAAGGAATATACAGGCTTTCGCATAGCCGCAGAATGAAAAAGC
This sequence comes from Oscillospiraceae bacterium, assembly GCA_045615725.1. Lineage (GTDB taxonomy): Bacteria > Bacillota > Clostridia > Oscillospirales > Oscillospiraceae > F23-B02. The sequence goes on along the minus strand of JAZLFI010000268.1, from coordinate 15,209 downwards.
ATATTGAATCTCTGAAAGGAAAAGAAGAACCGTCCAAGAAAAAACCAAATACTTTCGTGTGTACTGTTATGAGTGCACTCTCTGTTCCGCTCGTCCTGTTATGGATATTGACTTCGATGTTCGGTACTACTCTGTTTTTAACTCAAAGCGGTGAATCGGTGTTTGAACTCGGTGAGTATGATTTTCCGCTAATCAACGAGATTAACACCGAAGAATGGCAACGGATTTTGGACATACACGAAAAAGAGCCGTCTGAGCCACTCCTTACTTTGTACAAAGACAGGGATTTGCTCGTAAACAATATCTATGAAGTATGGCAGGATGATACTTACTGGGCTAATGATGAGTTCGGTTTTGATTATCATGTAAGCTACTATGACATGAAGCATGAAAAGCATGCCGTAAAGCTTATGGAAGAGCTTGCGGCTGACAGCAGCGATGTCGATTATTCAGATATAGTTATACAAGAGCATATTGAAAAAGAATACGATAAAGACGGATGTCAGGCTAAATACTATAAAGATACCTATAATGACCTTGATGGTATCGAGCGAGAGTGTCAGGTGTTGCTGCTCTTGTATAAAAATGAGTTTGTTGAAGCTGTGTACTACGGAGACAGCGACCTTTCCGAATACGTCGATTTGTACATATCATATCTCAAAAAATAACGTAAAAAGGGATGCACTTGTGCATCCCTTTAATTTTTAATGTATAGCCTTGACAATTCTGATGAAAATTATAAAATGAATGGGAACTAAACTAAGCGAGGTAATTACATTGAAGAAAATGACAAGAGTAGCGCTTATTACCTCCGGCGGTGACTGCCAGGGACTTAATGCGGCAATGCGCGGCATAGGAAAGGCGCTTTACAGTAAGATAGAAAATCTCGAGATATTCGGCATGTATGACGGATATCGCGGTCTCATAGACGGCGACTATAAATTCATGGAGCCGAGGGACTTCTGCGGCATACTCACCGAGGGCGGCACCATGCTGGGCACCTCCCGCCAGAGATATATTCCCGGCAAGGACATCGTTGATGACGAGGGCAATTCACTGCTCCCCGCAATGATGGATACCTATAACCGCCTTAACCTTGACTGCCTTGTAATCATGGGCGGCAACGGCACTCAGAAGAGCGCAAAGCTTCTCATGGACCACGGCATGAACGTCGTAACACTCCCCAAGACCATTGATAACGACATCTGGGGCACTGATACCACCTTCGGTTTCCAGAGCGCAGTCGATATTGCAACCAATGTAATCGACTATATCCATTCCACAGCAAGCTCCCACAGCAGAGTTTTCCTCGTTGAGCTTATGGGACGCGATGCAGGCTGGCTCACTCTCCACGCAGGCATCGGAAGCGGTGCTGACATTATCCTTTTGCCCGAAATTCCTTACGATATTAATAAGGTTATTGATGCTCTCGAAAAGCGCAGAAAAAGCGGAAGAGCCTTTTCCATCATTGCAGTTGCAGAGGGTGCAAAGAGCATCCATGACCAGGTGCTGACAGAGGAGGAGAGCCGCAAAAAGCGCGAGGAGTCAAAGCACTCAACCATTTCCTATGAGCTTGCAGAGCAGATTGAGAATGCTCTCGGTCAGGAAGCCCGCGTCACCATTCCCGGTCACTATCAGCGCGGCGGTCCTCCTTGCCCCTATGACCGCGTGCTCGCAACCCAGTTCGGAACAGCCGCAGCAGAGCTTATTGTAAATAAGCAGTACGGACGCATGGTCGCCATTCAGGACGGAAAGATTGTTTCCATTCCTCTTGAGGAAGCGGCAAGCAAGACAAAGTTCCTGCCCACCGACCATCCGCTCATTCAGGTCGCCCGCGACATCGGCGTATCCTTCGGCGATTAATATTAATATGTATGAAAATAAAAAAGCCAAGCTTCTTTGAAGCTTGGCTTAATTTTTTTGACTTACTCGGTAATATCGTAATTGATAACCTTGCTCAGACCGCCCATGAGAATGCTGCTGAGATAGTCAACAAACTCTTCGGAAGAAATAGTGAAGTCCTCCTGAATCCAGATGTTGTAGGCGTGCATAACGCCGCCTGCGATGAAATCTGCATAGGGCTTTGCCTTCTGCATACCGCCGAACTGCTTTACGATAAGCTGATCCTCAAGAATGTAGTTTGCCAGCCAGTCCTTAAGCTCGGAAGCAAGACCGTAAACGTTGATAAACTTGAAAACGCGCTTAGCGGGATCGCGGCTCTGAATCATCATTTCCGCCGCAGTGAGCATAGCGGTGCGAGGATCCTTTGCGAGATCGCTTGCCTTGAAGTCACAGAAGATTTCGTCTGCGTGTGCGTAAAGGTCATTTACAAGCTGCTGACGGACATCTTCAAGGTTGTTAAAGTGGGCATAGAAAGTACCGCGGCTGATGTTAGCTTTTACCAAAAGCTCGTTAACGGTAATTTCGTTAAAGTCTTTAACGTACATGAGGTCGAGAAGTGCATCCTTAATTGCCCTCTTGGATTTCTCAACCATTCGGTTTCCTGCCATAAATAAAAATCCCCCAATTTTTATTTAGATTTAGAATGGTAAATAAATTTTCCAATCCGAGTATAATAATAAACTTTTTTATAGTTAAATTCAAGGGTCATTAGCGAATTTTACCAAATTCGGCATATTAACTAAATCCAATGAGAAATATCAAACATTTTAAAGGTCAGATGTTTACAATGTCACACAATAAACGAAATAGACGGTGAAAAAATACAAAAATAAATTAAACATTAGAATACGTATAAATAATCATTGACAAATGCTTGCAATAGATATATCATTATACACATAGAAAAAAATAATTCAGCGACGGGAGCTTGGATAACATGAGAACACAATCGATGAAAGATGTTCAGAAACGTTCAAACAAACCGTCGGTTGACCGACCATGGATGAAGCGCTGCTCCGAAGAAGCGAGGAGAGCAAAACTTCCAGAAAAAACAATTTACACTTATGTAAAGCCCCCTTTATACGAAGCGGTTCTTATTTGCGTCTTCCTTAACTTTCATCATTTCTTCCCACTCTTGTTAATCCCTCATTATCCTTCTTGCCGCTTCGTGTCTTCCCTAAAAATCCCCGATACTATGTATCGGGGATTTGTTTATAAAAAATACCATATATTGAACAATTAAGTTATTTACGTTCTTGAAATTATCAGCTGCTTGTGTTATTTTATAATATGTAGTACGTATTTCATATGGGGGCAACCCCTTTTTTATGAGATAGCAGCCGCATTTCGGTATAATCCGTGCTTGAATGTGATATGATTGCGTTACACATGATTATCAGCTTCCCTTTTGAAATCGGAGGAGTCGGGATGCAGCAAAACCCTGGTCCGATGCACTTATTAACTGTCAGCGCAGAATGACGGTGTAAGGGGGCAGAGGAGCAATAAGGCATGAGAAAGCTTTTAGGAACTGCGGAACTGAGCACTCCGCAGGAAATATCTGTTTTGCATGTCGAACTAAAGCAGAAGTCCATCGGACTTCTGCTTTATTACATTATGAATTTCGGTGTGGGTCGGATATGAAGAAAAAGATAGTAAAGAGCATACTTCTCACAGCAGTTGCAGCGGCTTTTGCCGTAATACTTAGCCACCTGCTGACATTCCACAGTAAAGACTATATCGCCGAATCCGTGTCGAGCGGCAAAAAGCAGATAGCTTTCACCTTTGATGACGGACCGGGTGAATATACAGCCCAACTTCTTGAAGGGCTGCGTGAGCGCGATGCAAAGGCAAGCTTCTTCCTGCTTGGCTGTCACGCAGAGCAGTACCCTGAACTTGTAGAGGAGATTTATGCCGATGGGCATCTTATCGGCAACCATACATACTCGCATATTAATATGCGAAAGAGCTCAAAATCCGAAGTTTTGGAACAGCTTGATAAAACCGATTACGTTATTGAGGAGATAACAGGGGAGAAGCCGAAGTTCGTGCGCCCGCCTTACGGTGCTTTTTCGGGGCTTACCCTTGAACGTATAGATAAAATTGCCGTAATATGGTCCATGTGCCCTAAGGACTGGGAGCATGAGGACGATGAGGATTATATCTGCAATTACATTGTAGAGCATGCCCGTGACGGACAGATTGTGCTTTTGCATGATCCCCGTCCTGCCACAGTTCCCGCCGTGCTTAAGGCTATGGACATTTTAAAGGATGAGGGCTATGAGTTCGTAAGAGCGGACGAACTCCTCTGCCGTGGCGGAAGGAAGCTTTCCGCTGGCCTCGGCTACCGCTACTGCGGTAGTGACGGAATTGTATACTGGTATTAATACAAAAAGAGCCACAGCATTTGCTGTGACTCTTTTTCTTTAGAAGTCTATCGTTTTGACTCTTTTACCCATTTTTCTGAGGCAGTTGGCAAGCTCGTTGATAATCTGCATCTTGATATTAAAGTTAATGGGCAGGTCAAGGTGGGCTGGGTTAACCGCCTTGCCGATGAACATGTTTATGTCCGTTGCATCCTCAAACAGCATACGCGCAATGAGGGATGCGCCGTCCTTCTTATAGCTCCACTGGTCAAAGCTCTGGTTCTGATTGACATAGTCGAGTGCGTAGGAAAGAACATGGTCCAAAGTGACGATGCCCTCTGTTACAAGATCGATACCGTTAACCTCGGATATGGGCGGAATGTCGGGGTCAGGGGACGTATAGTTCATCTTAACAGGCTCGTGGAGATAATCCGCCGCGATTGTTGATGTTGTACCGCCGCATACAATGTGCTTGCCTTCTTTTGCAAAGAACAGCGACATCATGCGGTGGGCGTCGTTTCTGTTTTTCGGAGGGCCGATTGCGATGTTAACAGTCTGGCGCTGACGGATTTTTACAACGCAGGCGGTTGCATCGTCAAAGGGCTTGCCGCCGTAGAGCTTGACGGTTTCGTCAAGGAGAATGGAGGTCAGCGTCTTTGCGGTCAGACCTGCATCGTAAAGCGGAGCAACAAAATCGATAAGTGCGTCGCGGTTCCAGTTGTCGTTAAATACGCCGTTGTCACTTGCGTAGAGAAGACCGTCGGACATGGCGATGAATATATCGCCGTCATGAAGCTTGACTGAACTGTAAAGTATGTTCTTGTCGTCAATGTGCATCTGTGTGATGGGGTAGTTGAAGCTTTCCGCATCTCTCAAAAGAACGACATTGGGGTTTTCGTACTGAATGATATCGGCGCGCTCGTTGTTCACAATACGGATAATCGTAAAGGTGGAGAATGCCGCTTTTCTCTCGGAACAAACGGGCAGGGTGGCGGCTATGGTTTCAACAGCATCGGTAATATCAAGACCTGCGGCGAGCATGGTTGAAATAATCTTTGCGGTAAGGGTGGAAAGAATACTTGCCTTAACGCCGCTTCCCATGCCGTCTGCGAGAACGATTATGGTCGAGTTGTCGTTTTCGACAACGTCAACATGGTCACCGCAGAGCTGTTCGCCGTAGTGGTTGACGCTGAGGTAGCCGATTTCGGCACAAAGATTATTCCTCTTCATTTATCGTTATCGACTCCTTAAGCTTTGTAAGCGCAATCTTGGTTTCAGCGGTTGTCTCGCCGAGGAGAGATGCAATTTCCTGAACGATACGCATCTGATTTTCAACAACCTTGTCTGCAACCTCGGCGGTCTTCTGGCTGATTTCCAGCTTGCGCATTGCTTCCTCTTCTTCCTCAGTGACGTCGGTGATAATGTCTATGAGAATCTTGGAGGCACGGTCATATACAATTGTCTGCTCGAAATACTTGTTGTAGTCGGAGAAGTAACTGCGAAGCTTCTTAACGCTGCGGCCTGTTTCCAGAACGGTAAAGAAGGGACCTGTGTCAAGAATTCGAACAACACTGTCACCCAGAACGTCGGATTCGTGACCGATATTCATAATCTGCATTGCTGTTCTGTTAAGCTGCTGAACCTCAAGGTCTTCGTTGACAACAACAACGCCGCTGGGCATGTTGTTCAGAATCTTGTTGCTGAATCGTTCAGCTCTCTCCATATGAGCGGGCAGACACATTGTGTAGTCGGAGTTGCCGCGGAATATTGCGATTGCCTTGTCGCGGCAGGTGTTGTAGCCGCAGGTGCCGCAGTTAAGCTCGTCCTCGGGCTTGTTTTTGCCGAGCTTGCTGAGGATTTCCTTAATCTCCGCTTCAGTGGGCATGGGCTGTTTTATTGCGGGAACATTGTGCTGAACGAACAGTGAGCCGTCCTCGGGCTGTTCAATGTCAAAGTCCTCAGTGCCTACATTCTTGAGAACTGCGTTCATGTGGCGAACAGGGGAGTTTATGTATTTCTCCATGATAGGACCGCTTATGCAACCGCCGTCGCACAGTGACATTTCGATGAAGCAGTTTTCGATGTTGCCGTGCTGAATGTCCTTGAGCGCGTACAGACATTCCTTCGTGCCGCTGACAGTGAGATAGAGGTAATCGCTTTCGGGCTTATCCATGGAGTTTATGAAGCCGCCTGCAATGGGAACGCCGCGGGTGCGGCCTGCTTCACTTTCGCCGAACTCCTTTTCAATCTCAATCTTGTCTGCCAAACGCATCTGGTCAAACTCTTCAAAGGTTAAAACAGCGTCAACGCAGGTGCCGACTGCTTCATCCTTCTTGGAAACGCAAGGCCCTATGAAAACAACCTTTGCTTCGGGACGGCGTTTCTTAATGTCCATTGCATGAGCAATCATGGGCGAAACAACAGGGGAGATATAAGGCCTTAAATCGGGGAAGTGCTTTTCAATAAGCAGATTAATTGAATGGCAGGCGGAGGATATGATGATATCCTGCTCCTTGTTTGCAATCTGCTTTTCATATTCTCTCTTTACGAGGGTAGCACCGCGGGCGGTTTCCTCGGCATCGGTAAAGCCGAGCTCGATAAGCGCCTTGCGGATAGAGTTAAAGCCGCATCCGTCCCAGCATGCGTAGAAAGAGGGGGCAACGCTTGCGATAACGGGAGTGTCGCTCTGGAGCATTACGCGTACTCTTTCGGTATCGTCAACGATTTCCTTTGCACCCTGAGGGCAGACAACGAAGCACTGACCGCAGAGTATGCATTCATCATCAATAATGTGCGCCTGCTTGCCCGAGAACTTGATAGCCTTTACGGGACAGCGGCGAACACAGCGCTGACAGTATCTGCAGTCAACCTTTTTCAGATTAAGAACACTTGGCATGAATTTACCTCCGTTCATTTGATTGCCAATATTCTATCATACTTGTGTGAAATGTACAAGATAAAGCGCACAATTTGACACAAAATTTATGTTGTTATATAATAAATCAAATATTATTCATGGAGAAATGCTATGTTACAGGAAGCAGTAATAACAAAGACGATGGATAACGGCCTTGCGGAAGTGGTGGTTGAGCGTTCGGGCATATGCGGCGGCAACTGCGATGAGTGCGATGAATGCCGTTACAATAACCTTATAAAATCCACGGTTGAGAACACCATAAATGCAAAACGCGGACAGCACGTTATGATAGAAACACCCACACTCGGAGTAGTAAAGGGTGCTCTTGCAATATACATATTACCCATAGTTCTGCTGATTGTCGGATATTTTGTCGCTGCGGCATTTACCGCAAGCGAGGGTATATGCCTGCTGGCGTCATTCGGCGCGGCAGTTGTGGGCTTCCTGCTCGCGAAAGCCATAAGCAAAAATAGCTTCAATGGCAATCCAACGCCGACAAAGATAATAAGCGTAATAGATGACCAATAAGAAAAGAGCCTGAATGTTCAGGCTCTTTTCTTTTTATTTTTTTTTGGGCAGAGTGCCGTAGTAGCACTTGAGAGGACGTCTTTCAACACCCATGAGGCAGTAGTTGCAGTTAAGACAGCGGGATTCTGTCTGACTGCCGCTTTTAAGCCTGTTTACGATGTCGGGCTCGCATATAAATGGACGGGACATGGAAACGAAATCGGCCTTGCCGCCGCAGACGACGTCCCGAATTTCCTCGTCGGAGCGGATGCCGCCGCAGACGATTACGGGAACGGATACGACTTTTTTAATCATCTCCGCCGCCTTGACGTTGTAGCTTCTGATGGGCTTGGGGCTTCCCATAAGTATCTTCATAACGGGCTTCATTAAAGGCCATGTGAACTTCGGCAGGTTTTCAAAGCGGAAGTTATCGGCGCACATGATAGGATAGGGGAATCCTCCGCGGGACATGTTGAAGCCCTCTTTTGCAAGACCGCAGGAAACTTCGATTGCGTCAAAGCCCGCCTTTTCCATAAGCTTTGCTATCTCAACGGCTTCCTCGGGCTTGATGCCGTCCTTGTCCTTTTCAAAGCAGTTCATCTTGACAAAAATGGGGAAGTCGTCGCCAACCTTTGCGCGCATGGCTTTTATAGACTCGTCAACAATGCGGAAGCGATTCTCTAAACTGCCGCCCCAATTGTCCTTGCGGTGGTTTGTGTGGGCAGAAAGGAATTCGCTGAGAAGATAGCCGTGGGCACAGTGAAGCTGAACGCCGTCAAAGCCTGCTTTCTTTGCGCGGAGTGCGGCATCGCCGAAATCGGATATAATCTTTTTTATTTCTTTTTCCTTGAGCTTGTGGGGAACATTCTCCCAGTAAAGGAAATCGCGTATTGCCGAGGGTGCAACGGTTTTCATTCCCGTGACCTTTTTTCTTGTCTGACGTCCGCAATGCGCAATCTGCGCCACAATGGGTGCGCCTGACGCGTGAACGCGGTCGGTAAGCTCTTTCCATGCGGGAATGAGAGAATCGTCGTTAATCATGGTCATGTTATAAAGCGGGCACTTGCCCTGCTGAGATATGCCCATGTAGCCTGTGATGATAAGACCTGCGCCGCCCTTTGCGTAGTTTTCGAAAACCTTAATCAGCTTTTCGTCGGGCTTGCCGCTAGCGTCTGCGTAACCCTCGTGGGTTGCGGAGCGTATGATGCGGCAGTTAAGCTCAATGTCTTTTATCTTAGCGGGGGAATATGGATTTATTGCATTATTCATGTGTTTTTCCTCCTGAATTTACTTATGGAAAAAGAATATCATAAAAATATAAATAAATAAAGTAGAAAAGCTTTGATTTTGAGTGACATATGTGATATCATAACTCTCCGTGAATTAGACTTAGTGAGGAATAATAATGGCTGATTTGAGAAAAGAAATTGAGCGCCGCAGAACCTTCGCGATAATCTCCCACCCCGACGCAGGTAAAACGACGCTTACCGAGAAACTCCTGCTTTACGGCGGAGCAATACAGCTTGCAGGCTCAGTCAAGGGCAAGGCAACGGCAAGACACGCTGTTTCCGACTGGATGGAGCTTGAGAAACAGCGCGGTATCTCCATAAGCTCATCCGTCATGCAGTTTGAGTATGACGGCTACTGCATCAATATACTTGATACCCCCGGACATCAGGACTTCTCCGAGGATACCTACCGCACCCTTATGGCGGCAGACTCCGCCGTCATGGTAATCGACGCGGCAAAGGGCATCGAGCCCCAGACCAGAAAGCTCTTCAAGATTTGCGCCATGCGCAATATCCCCATTTTCACCTTTATCAATAAGCTTGACCGCGAGGCGAGAAGCCCCTATGAGCTTATGGAAGAGCTTGAAAACGAGTTTGGTATCGGAACTTATCCCATGAACTGGCCCATCGGATGCGGCATTGATTTCAAGGGCGTTTACGACCGCGAAAAGCGCGAAATTCTTGCGTTCAACGAGTTCCACAGAGGTCAGAACAAGATTAAGGCAATAGAGTGTTCCCTTGAGGACACCGAAACCCTCGACGAGCTAATAGGCCCCAAGCTTCGCCAGACACTCTGCGACGATGTCGAGCTATTAGACGGAGCGGGCTATGAGTTTGATATCGAGCAGGTGCGCAACGGCAAGCTCAGTCCCGTGTTCTTCGGCTCTGCGCTCAATAACTTCGGCATCGAGCCCTTCCTCGCAAGCTTCCTGCAGATGACAATGCCCCCTCTGCCTAGAATAGCAGGGGACGAGATAGTCGATCCCTTTGACGAAAAGTTCTCCGCATTCGTCTTCAAAATTCAGGCGAATATGAACAAGGCTCACCGCGACAGAATTGCGTTCATGCGCATCTGCTCGGGCAAGTTCGAGCGTGATAAGGAATACTTCCACGTTCAGGGCGGAAAGCCCCTGCGCCTTGCCCAGCCCCAGCAGCTCATGGCGCAGGAGAGAGCAATCATCAATGAAGCCTATGCAGGCGATATAATCGGTGTATTCGACCCGGGCATCTTCTCAATCGGCGATACAATCTGCGATAAGAGCAATAAGCTCGAGTTTGAAGGCATCCCCACATTTGCACCCGAGCACTTTGCCGCTGTTGAGCGTATCGACACCATGAAGCGAAAGCAGTTTGAAAAGGGCATTATGCAGATAGCTCAGGAGGGCGCGATACAGATTTTCCATGAGCCGTTTACAGGCGTTGAGGAAGTCATAGTCGGCGTTGTCGGTGTTCTGCAGTTTGAAGTTCTGGAGTACCGACTCAAAACCGAATACGGCGTTGATGTTCGTCGCCGCAGCATGCCTTTCGAGATTGTCCGCTGGATTGATAACGAAGAGATTGACGTCAAATCCCTTAACCTCACAAGCGATACCAAGTGGGTTCAGGATTTTCGAAGCAATAATCTTCTGCTGTTTACCTCTGAGTGGTGCGTAAGATGGGCGCTTGATAAAAACCCCGATCTGCGCCTCAGGGAGTTTAACAGAGAATAATCTTTTATTTTACATTTTCATATGATAAAATCATAAGGAAAGAAGGTGAGCTTAGTGCCAAAACAGCTTGGAACAAAACAGATAGCGGCAAACCGCAAGGCTTTTCACGATTACTTCATTCTTGAAAAATACGAAGCAGGCATTGAGCTTGCCGGAACAGAGGTAAAATCTCTGCGAGCGGGAACTGTCAATATGAAGGACAGCTACTGCACCATAAAAAACGGAGAGCTGTTCATCCGCTCTCTGCATATTAGCCCCTATGAAAAGGGCAATATTTTCAACAAGGATCCTGTAAGACCCCGCAGACTCCTCATGCACAAGCGCGAGATATTAAAGCTCAATGCCCGTGTCATGCAGGACGGTGTCGCAATCATTCCGCTTTCACTGTATTTCAAGGACAGCAGGGTAAAGGTGGAGCTTGGCCTGTGCAAGGGCAAAAAGCTCTACGATAAGCGAAATGACGAGGCAAAGCGCGAGGCAATGCGGGATATTGATAGATCAATAAAGGAGAAATACTAATGAGCAATCCTATCGTAACCATCGAAATGGAAGACGGCGGCATCATCAAGGCAGAGCTTTATCCCGAAATCGCCCCCAATACCGTCAACAACTTCATCTCCCTTATCAATAAGGGCTTCTACAACGGTGTTATCTTCCACCGTGTAATCCCCGGCTTCATGATTCAGGGCGGCGACCCCACCGGCACCGGCATGAGCGGCCCCGGCTACTGCATCAAGGGTGAGTTCACCATGAACGGCTTCAAAAACGACCTTAAGCACAGCCGCGGCGTTCTCTCCATGGCCCGCACCATGGCACCCAACTCCGCAGGCAGCCAGTTCTTCATCATGCATGAGAATGCACCCCACCTTGACGGCCAGTATGCATCCTTTGGCAAGGTAATCGAGGGTATGGATGTTGTCGATGCAATCGCAAATACCCGCACTGACCGTGCAGACAAGCCCAAGACTCCTCAGGTCATGAAGAAGGTCACCGTTGATACCTTCGGCGTAGAGTATGCTGAGCCTCAGAAGGCATAATTAATATTGCTTAAACACCGCTTGCATAGGCGGCATGAGTACGTTTTCGTATTTCGTGCCGCCATGCGGCACGAAATACGGGGATGTACCGGTTTCGACGGGGGTGTGGAGGCAGGAATAGCGGGCGGATGCGCCTACCATCCTTAAAATGGGCACCTTATAAATTAAAGAACAACAATAACACTGTTCTTCTCGCTGCTTAATTAGCGAGCGTCCTGCCCGGGAGGACCACGGCCCGGGTTTGGGCGTCGATTAGTGGTGCACGTGAGTGCGCAAAGCTTTGAGCGCACCATGCATAATGAAGCTACCGAGATTGCGAGCATGAAGGCCTGCGCGTTTTCGACGGAATTTAAATGACCTTATGCGCCCGGAGAAGTTCCTGTTAAAGCGCTTTCGGACGGGGGTTCAACTCCCCCCATCTCCACCAAAAGTAAAAGCACCATCCGCATGGATGGTGCTTTTGCTTTTGGCAAAGTTGTGTTGGTGGGGGAGTTGAACCCCCGTCCGGTATCATATCGGCGGTTGTCTGTGCCTGCACAGACGAGCCGATAGATTTAAATAAGCGCCTTCAAAGTACGCGAAGCGTGCTTTGGGGGTTCAACTCCCCCCATCTCACCAAATGAAAACACCACCCGTTTGGGTGGTGTTTTCATTTGGTTTTACTTTTTAACTGTAATGCTTTTAATTCCTGTCCATTGCGAATAGTAAGTTGTGCCTGAAACAGTCTTGATTGCTCTTACCTTTACTTTGTATTCTTTGCCTTTTGTGAGGGAAGAAATAGTCTTCGACACATCACTTGAGCAACTTACTTTCACCGATTCATAAGATTTAAAACTGTTAGATGAGTAACGAATCTCAAGCTGAGTTGCGGCGGTATCCTTTGCAACCTTAACAGTTATCTTTCCTGCTGACGTACTACTCAGCGACTTAAAATTCGGAGCGGATAGATAGTATTTTGTTGTTACAGCAGAAGCTAATGATTTGTATATTGTATCTCCGCTCTTGATGTAAGCGTAAATCTTATACTGATATTTTGTGCCGTTCTTGACATTTGTATCAAGATATGATTTTGTCTTAGTCGGGTTAATGGTTGCGATTTTCTTCCATTCACCGCTTCCGGCTTTTCGGTAAATGTAGCAACCAGTTGCTCCGCCTAAATCACCTACGGTCACTTTGATTCCTGTTGCTTTGTTAAGCGCGGTAGGTGCTTTTGGCTTGTAAGAGTATTTCTGTACAGTGTTGGATGCCTTAGAATATTTGCCGTCCATAGTGTATGCGACTACTCTGTATTTTGTAAGCTCAGAAGCAAAATTGGGGGTGTTTACCGTACAGGAAGTATCTTGACCCAATTCAATCTTTTTGACTTTTGTCCAATCACTACTTGATTTTGTGGAAGTTTGAACCACATAATAATCTGCATTTTCAACCTTATCCCAAGTTAAGGTAGTCTTTGATGATGATACAGAAACACTAAGCGACGGTTTAGGAATATATGGCTTAGCTACATCTGCATAAAATGTTACTGTTGCCTTCTGGCCGCAATTGACTTTACTAATACCTTGCTCTATATCAATATAATCTCCAACTTTTGACAAATAAATTGGCGAAGCATAAGTTGCCTTATGTGTATATACGGGCTCTAATTTAGTGTTTTTAGAGGATAGGTCAATCTTCTCTGTAATTACATATTTTTCACTCTCTGATTCTAATCCTAAGTTGTACGCCGAATCCAGCACACTATATATACTGCCTACGCTTGGAGAGCTTGCTGCTTTAGATGTTAAATAAACAATATTAATCCAATCACCAACGCCGGTTTTTTTGGCTACACTTCCTTGCCCGGTATAGTAATAATTCTTTAATACTACACCGCTTTCATTATAATTATCTATGGAGATAGAAAAAACAGGCCTAATGCTTTGATTTTCAAGTGTTGAATTTACAGTTCTCTTCAAATTGCCGGTTAAGGCCTTTTGGGATGCTAATGGCGTTAATACATACTTGCCAGAGGATGATTTTGTTTCCACGTATGGGCAATATACAAAAACAATATTGCTTTTCAGTTTGCATTTGAGATTGTATTGCGAACCGCTCTTTTCCGTAGATGAAGATACGGCAATATCTGCTAATACCGTAGTGTAAGTGTTCGTTGAATTCGTAACTTTGCTTCCGCCTCCGCCAAAGAAGTTGCGAGGTATAATAACACCGTTGCTTTTGAAATAATACGATTGCGTGCCGCTGCCAACAGTCTCATTTACACCGGCGGAAAGAACCTTGCTGACTGACTGAAGTTTATCGTTCCCATCATAGAATTTATAAGTGTTCTTACATGTGTTTTCAAATGCGCTCGCCTTAACAAGCAGATCATACTTGTCATTATAGAACTTGTAGTACCATACATCGTCTATTTTAGTGGCGGTGATATTACCGCTTTTCAGCAAATTATACTGTTGCTTAGTCAGCGTGGATGAAAAGCTTTTAATTTTACCGACATTGCATGATTGTGTTGCAGCAAATGCTCCCATCGGGAATAGGGTAATTACCATTACTAACGCAAGAAGCAAACTGATTATTCTCTTCTTCATGGAGGCATTATCCTTTCGTAACAAATTCTGTAAAATAATTCTACAACATGTAACAAATAGTGTCAAGTTACATGATTTATAACATGCTTCGTTTGTATGCCGCGACAAGATAGGTTATATCTTGAAATATTGCAAGATGATATTCTTTTAGCTTTAAAACATATAATTCCTGTTTTACAAACTTCATTTTTGTGATATTATATTTCCAATATTTCTAAGCAGGGGACAGCCATGGAATTTGATGAAATACTCCAAGACTACGAAGAAAGACGAAAAGAGCTTCTTGAGCATAACTCCAACCTCACAGGCGTTGTACTACGTGAAAACGAGAAGAAGGCAGACTGTTATCTTTCCGCGCTCAAGGAAAAGTTCTTTGCCGATTTTGAAGACCAATATATTTACGATATCCCCGTGCTGAGTAACTCTGCCATTGCCCAAAGCAAACTGTATAAATTCTGCTCTCGCATGCCCAAGGGTGCTGACCTCCATGTACACGATATGGCACAGTTGCCCGTTCGCGAGCTTATTCCGCTTCTTGCGGATTACACGAAATTCTGCATTAACGCCGACCGCAAAAGCTTTGACCTTAGCCTTACCGATGAAGAGGGAAACATCCCAGAGGGTTACATCCGCTTTTACGACGCACTCGACAGCGGATACTATACTTTTGACGAACTGCTGAAAAACTGGACTGTTCTCGGTGCGGAAGATGCAGGATGCAGCGTGTGGGACTTCTTTGAGGAGCTGTTTAAAAGACAACACGCACTTTCCGACGACCTTAATTTTGTCGCAAGGTACTATGACCGAGCATTCAGATACTACTGCGAAAATCACGTGATGCACGTTGAAATACATATCATGCTGACCGACGACATTGACGGGAGCAGGGAATATGCTGAG
>JAZLFI010000267.1:0-4071 GCA_045615725.1 Oscillospiraceae bacterium | reverse complement strand
CGGATAGCCCTTATCGTCCTTTAAAAGGATATTATAATGGGGCATATGCTGTTTAATCAGCGAATTTTCAAGGACAAGGGATTCAAACTCGGATTCAACAACAATGACGTTAAAATCCGCAACCTTATCCACCATTGCCTGTACCTTGGGCAGGTGGCTTCCGCGGAAATAGCTTGTCACTCTGTTTTTGAGCTTCTTTGCCTTTCCGACATAGATGACCTCTCCCGAGGCATCAAGCATAATGTAGACTCCCGGGAGCATGGGCAGATTATTCGCTTTTTGGAGAAGCGTATCAAGCATGTGTTTCCTCTTTACTTCTGTTTCCGAATGCGCACCATATTGTGACTGATGCAACTACTATAACCGCACCTATAAGTGCATAAAACCCGGGCTTTTCGCCATCAAACAGAAATACCCAAATCGGGTTTAATAGCGGCTCAACCGCACCCAGCAGGCAGCATGCCAGCGGCGGGCAGAATTCCGAGGCTTTTCCGTAAAGTATATAAGGTATGCCAAGCTGAAATACACCCAATATTACAATACATGCAACTGAAGTCGTATTAATCACGGGATGCGTGCTGATTACGGCAGGCAATCCGATTAAGAATGCAATTATCTGAGCAATGAGGATTGCGGAAAAACGCTCCTCTCCCTCGGCATTTCCCATGGTCATATACATACATGCCATGAACCCGCCTGCCAGTATGGCGACACAGTTACCGGCAAGGTAGCCGCCCTCCAGCTTATCGAGGAAGAACATGGCTATACCCACCATGGTGCAGAGAACTGCTATCATGTCATTTCGGCGTATCTTCTGTTTAAAGAACACAGCCGACAGCACAACAATGAAAAGCGGTGATGTAAACTGAAGCACAATAGCGTTTGCCGCGGTGGTCAGCTTGTTTGCAAGTACAAAGGAAGTGTAGGTCAGGCCCATGAAAAGGCCCGAAATCAGCGTATTCTTATTAAATATTATTTTGTAGTGATTATGCTTAATAAATACCACGAGAGTCACGCCGGCGACAAGGCTTCTTATGGAGCTTATTGCAAATGCGCTCCATGGTATCAGCTTTATAAATATTCCCGCTATACTCCACAGAGTCGCGCAGGTCAGCATTTCTATTATTGCTTTATTCTTTTTATCCATATCTTCAAAACATATAGAATAAGGGCGTGTGTGAACACACGCCCTCAGGTTCTGTAATTATTACTCGGTAAAATCGGATGCGATAAGGTTGGACAGAGTTGCGATTGCATCATTCTCGTCGGGACCGTCAGCAATGAGATTAACTGCAGTGCCCTTTACGATGCCCAGAGAGAGAACACCGAGAAGGCTCTTTGCGTTGACGCGTCTGTCGTCCTTTTCAATCCAAATGCTGCTTTTGAATTCGTTGGCTTTCTGGATAAAGAAAGTCGCGGGTCTTGCGTGCAGACCTACCTGATTGTTAATGACTACTTCTTTTGTTACCATCCTTGCCACTCCTTATAATCATTAAAGATTACGTTTACTTTAGCAAATTATTCAAAATTCGTCAACTGATTTTGTTCATTTCGTAGATTTACACATTATTCTCGAAGGGAAACTCCACATTTTATTTCAATTCGACCACTGTGACTCCCGTCTCGCCCTCTCCGAAGCGTCCCAACCTGAATGATTTGACAGCTTTATTGCGGCGGAGCATCTGCTGGACTGCCTGGCGCAGTGCGCCTGTGCCCTTGCCGTGGATGATTGTGACAGTCTTAAGTTTAGCCATAACAGCGTTATCAATATACATTTCCGCCGCGGCAACGGCTTCTATACTCTCCATTCCGCGCAGGTCAATTTCTGGGCTGACTACGCGCTTGGGGCTGTTTGACGAAACGCTGTAGCTTAGCTGTTTCTTCTTTATCTTTTCACCCTCAAGGAGATATACCTCGTTCTGTTTTGCCTTGACGGTCATTATGCCTGCCTTGAGTTCAAGGCTTCCGTCAGAATTCACGGACAGTACCTCAGCCTTGACACCCATGGAGAGAATTTCAACAGTATCACCCGCCTTGACGGGACGGGAAGATTTTTTCTCTTCCTTGGGGGTATTGTCGATTGCCTTAAAGGAATCTTCCTTTTCGTTGAGTTTGCGGCGAAGCTCAGTTCTTGCATCGTTCACCGCCTGCGCCTGCTCCTCTTCGTTTATGCGACTGCGCATTTCGTCAAGCTCGGCAAAGGTTTCTTCGGCCGTTTTTCGTGCATCGGCAATGATGCGTTCTGCCTCGCGGCGTGATTTTTCATCAGCCTTTTCAAGACGCACGGCAAGCTCTGCTTTTAGGAAGGAGGCTTTTTTTGCGCTTTCCTCGGCTTCGCGGAGCTTCTTCGCGGCTTCGTTGCGGTCACGCTCAAGCATGAGTCTGGTCTGTTCAAGCTTTTCGATAGTCGCTTCAAAGCTTGCGTTTTGAACACCGACTCTGCCCTTTGCATCATCGATTATTTCAGACGGCAGACCCAATCTTCCCGATATTGCAAAAGCATTGGATTTGCCGGGGATGCCCACAAGCAGCCTGTAAGTCGGACGCAGGGTCTCAACATCAAACTCGCAGGATGCGTTCTGAATGCCCGGCTCGTTTGTTGCGTATACCTTTATCTCCGCATAGTGGGTAGTCGCCGCAACGGTGGCACCCATTTTGCGGGCATGCTCGATAATTGCGATTGCAAGTGCCGCGCCCTCGGTGGGGTCTGTGCCTGCGCCTAGCTCGTCAAAGAGTATGAGCGAGCGCTCATCGCACTTATCCAGAATATGCACAATATTTGTCATGTGTGCCGAGAAGGTGGACAAATTCTGCTCAATACTCTGCTCGTCGCCGATATCGGCAAGGATATTCTTATATACGGGCACTCCGCTTCCGTCGTCGGCAGGGATATGCAGACCGCACTGAGCCATTATGTTCAGAAGTCCGACGGTTTTCAGCGTTACGGTTTTACCGCCCGTGTTGGGGCCCGTTATTATCAGCGTATCGAAGCTGTCGCCAAGCTCAAGGTCAATCGGAACTGCCGTATCCTTTGGCAGAAGCGGATGACGGGCACGGCGGAACACTATTCCCTTTTCGCGCAGTTCAGGCACGATTGCGTTCATTGCGTATGAAAGCTTTGCCTTTGCAAAAATAAGGTCAAGCTGGATAAGCAGATTATAGTCCGATGATATGTCGTTTGCGTGCTCTGCGCAGTCGGCGGAAAGCTCGGCGAGAATGCGCTCAATCTCAAGCTTTTCCTTTGCGGCAAGCTCGCGAAGCTCGTTATTTGCCTTGACAGCCGCCATGGGTTCAATGAAAAGTGTTGCACCCGACGAGGATATATCGTGAACAAGTCCGGGCACTGCTCCCTTATGCTCGGCCTTGACGGGAACAACGTATCTGTCCGAGCGCATGGTTATAATAGGCTCCTGCAAAGCTTTGGCATATGAGGGCGAAGAAATTATCTTCTGCAAAGCCTCGCGTGCTCTCGCGCTTGCGGCTCTTATCTTTCGTCTTATGTTTGCAAGCTCCGACGATGCGCTGTCGGCAATCTCGTCCTCACCCACGATTGAGGATGTAATTTTCTCCTCAAGGAAGCGGTTTGCGTGCAAAGCTGAGAACAGATAGTCAATACAGCTTTTTTCGTGTCTGTCATCGGCAATATAGCTTTTTACAAGTCTTGAACACTGCAAAACTCGTGCGATTGCAAGAAGCTCAAGCGTATTGAGCGAGCCGCCCAGATCAGCGCGGTTCAGCGAGGGGCGGACATCCTTAATTCCCGAGAATGACGGGCTTCCGCGGACAATCATCATGGTCTTTGCAGCGCTTGTTTCCTCAAGGCGTCGCTTTACCTCATGAGCATCGTCCGAGGGCTGAAGCTTAAGTGCGGATTCCTTTGCGCTTTCCGATACAGCCTCGGATGCCAGCATATTGAGCACTGCGGGCAGTTCAAGTGTATTTAAAGATTTTTCGTAAAAATCCATTTCTTTTTCCTCAAATTAAAGGTTTTCTTATATTCTTCCAGTATTCCAGCGTGGAAAAACGCCGTTCGGTCTGTGTCAGAAGATAAGTTTCGGCGGCATAGGATGC
>JAZLFI010000266.1:0-1256 GCA_045615725.1 Oscillospiraceae bacterium | reverse complement strand
GCTCCGAGGATGCACATCCAAGACACAGTTTCAGTTCCGACATACGGTTTCAGTACGAAATACAGAACCACCGCAACGCCGACAGCCAGTAAAGAAAAAACGAACTGTCTGAGGGACAGTCCGAAAAACATCGACTCGGTATAGTTCCGAATCTCTCGGTTAATCTTTACTTCCATTTTCTTTCCTTTCCCGGCGGGCTGCTTCTCGAAGTTCAGCCTTGCAGACACATTCGTCTGCAAGACATTTCACTTCGCCGTTCTTTCTGCCGCCGTAATAGAGACAATATTTGCAATCGCAATCGGCTACGGTATATCCGCGCCATTTATTCAGTACACGTTTAGCCATATCAGATACCCATCATTTCCTTAACGAGCCTGTCAGCCATCTTTACCGCGCCGACAAGAATCAGCATATTGAAGATCAACTCACCGATATAGCTCCAGACCATTGAGGCCGCAGCCGCATCGGGATTGACCACAGGCGGGCTTGATGCGAATACAGAGAAGATGATGCAGGCAAGGACGATGATTGCACCTTCGAGACACACCGACGCATAGCTTTTAAGGAAGCTCTTGCCGATGTTCTGCGTAGGTTCTCCCGCAAACGAGGAAAGCGGCACCGGCGCGATTGCCGTGTACATATACATTTTGAAAAAGCGTCCGTAAACGCTCAAAATCATCACGAAGCTGAGCACCCAGATGAACAGACCGCCGATGAGCGTGACTGCCCACAATGGGATACTTTCAAAGAAACCGCAGTCCTCAATCGCCGTTATGATCTCCTGCGGCAATATCGTTGCCTGCGGAGTACCGAACCCGGCAGCGTTCATAATCGTGCTCACAACACCTTGGATGATTTCAAGGATCGCCATCATCAACTCCATGCCATAGGTTATAAGTCCCTTGGCAATAGCAAAACGGACAAACAGTTTTACAGCGTGTTCGGGCTTTTTAAGGTCGGCAAATGAACCACAGGTCTTTACAACACCCACCACAAAGAAAAGCACGAGCAGTGCATAGCCGATGGCTTGAAGAGCTCCGTGGACATTCACGATTACCGACCATATTGAGCCACCTTTGAATGTCTGAGGTGACTGTGTTATAAGCTGCCAGATTTCCGACAACTTACCGTTCCAAACTTCCAGTGCATTTTCGAGGTTCTGCACAACCCAGTTATCCGACATTCGTTACACCTCCTTTCGGGGCGGCCATTTGCTGACCGCCCCTTTTGCGGAAACCGGATTAACCCACGATGAG
>JAZLFI010000265.1:0-7462 GCA_045615725.1 Oscillospiraceae bacterium | reverse complement strand
TCCCGACGACTTCAAAAAGGCGGGCAAGGAATACACCGTAAAGCAGATTGAACGCATAGTTAAGGAGGATATAGCAGGACTGCATATCTTTGCCCTTAACAAGTACGATGACGTTGCGGATATCTATAACGCATCTGTGCTCAAAAATATTCATTAATTATCATCGGATAATATTGATAAAACAGTTATATTATGCTACTTTAATACTACAGAATGCACGATTTGTGTATGGAGGTTATACATATGAGAAAAAGAAGATTTCTGGCGCTGTTTCTCGCGATGCTCTTCGTGGTAGCACTGCTGCCCATAGGCGCATCCGCTGATGAATATCCCAAAGACATGCGCAATACCAAGGTTAATCTTGGCATTACCTCAATTTCCGAACAGCTTTTTGCAAAGGCAGTAGGCAGAAGCTATTATACCAACAATCTGTTCCCGACGATGAACTCACTGCGCACTCTCGGAAACAATATTTATCTTATTGACTACCAGTATGACTACGATATAGACGACCTTATGTCCAAGGGCGTTTCCTCCGCTGTTGAACTTCTTGCTTATGCGTCCGATCATATCCTCAAGGGTGCATATAAGTTCAAGATGGGCGACTGGGGACTGGGCTGTTCCGCATTCAAGGCACAGGATCCCTACGGCAACGACATCATGTGCCGCAACTTCGACTACATGGACGCACCCTGCTACGTCGTATGGACTCATCCCGATGACGGCTATGCTTCAATCTCCATGGTTGATGGAACATTCATGCTCACAACCGACCATCTGAGCCCCACATCTCTCATGGGACGTATGCAGACTCTGCTTGCTCCTTATCTCTGCCTTGACGGTATGAACGAAAAGGGTCTTGCAGTTTCCGTTCTGCAGATTCATGCCGACGGCACCAATCAGGATAACGGCAAGACCGATATGTTCACCACCGCGGCAATCCGCTGCTGCCTGGATAAGTGCAAGAACGTTGATGAAGCAATCGCAATGTTCCGCTCCTTCGATATTCACGACACTATCGCTCTCGGCAACTCCCTCGGCTGCTGCTTCCACTATCTCATCACCGACGCAAACGGCGACGCGGCAGTTGTTGAGTATGTCGACAACGAAATGCGCATTACCCGCGAGGATAACCTCTATGTTACCAACTACTACCGCGCACCCGACGGCGGTGTAGGCATGGATTCCTATGACCCCGAAGGCATGGAGCGTGCTGATTACATCAAGGCAACCCTCGAGCAGAATAACGGTGTCCTGACCTTCGAGCAGGCATTCGAAGCTCTCAGCTACGTTCACCTCAACTATCGCCACGACAACGGCCTGTACGACATCACCACTCTCTGGAGCAGTGTATACAACAATGACCAGCTGATTGTGGCAATGGCGGCACGCATGGATTATGACAATATCTATACCTTCTGCGTAAACGACCCCATGGTGGTTTATGCACATGATTCCGTTGCAGTAAGCACGCCCAAAGCAGGTAACGGCTTCCATTAATCAATAAACTTTTTAAGCGCACCGTCTTTTGACGGTGCGCTTTAAATTCTTAACGAAAACTTCATTGACTTTTTTAGCATAAGCTGATACAATGACACACATCCTATGAGGGAGTAGCATGCGTTTATAACGTAGCAAGTCAACATCCTGGCCGTAAAAAGGTCTGGCTTGTTTTAAATTGCGAGACTCAGGTATAGCACTGCTGTACTTGAGCTTTTTTTATGCGAGCTTGAGTAATCGCAGGATTCTCAGGAGGTTAATATGGAGCTTTTTATCACAATTTTGCTGTTTATCGTCGGCGTCGTGTTCGTCGTCAAGGGCGGCGATTTCTTCGTTGATGCGGCATCATGGATAGCCGAGGTCAGCGGAATCCCCAAGCTGATTGTTGGTGCAACCATAGTCAGCGTTGCAACCACTCTGCCGGAAATGATGGTTTCCGTCATGGCGGCGGTTCAGGGTAAGGTCGATATGTCCATAGGCAATGCCGTGGGTTCAGTAACCTGCAATATCGGCATCATCATGGCGCTGTCGCTCATATTCATGCCCGGAGTCATCAAAAGAAGCGACTATCTTCTCAAGTCAGTTCTTATGATTCTTGCATCCGCAATCATTGTTGCCTGCGGATTTACGGGAAGCGTAAGCGTTCCTTTCTGTGTCATTCTGCTTATAATCTTTGTTGTGTTCGCGTTTGAGAATGTTGCAATGGCAAAGAACGCATACGTTGATGGCAAGGAAGAGGACAAAACCGATGTGCCCGATGACAAAAGAACCGTTATTATAAACATCATAAAGTTCATTGTCGGTACCGTGGGTATCGTATGGGGTGCACAGCTCCTCATAGATAACGGATGTGAGCTCGCCCGCATTATCGGCGTGTCTGAGAGAATTATCGGCGTAACCCTCGTCGCAATCGGAACATCACTGCCCGAGCTCATCACCACCATCACAGCAATCGTGAAGAAGGAGTCAGCTCTTTCAATCGGCAACATCCTCGGCGCAAACATCATGGACCTGACCCTCATAATGCCCCTCAGCGCACTCATTTCAGGCAAGGCACTTCCCGTTGCTCCAATCTCTGCGGCGGTTGATCTGCCCGCAAGCCTCGTTGTGGGACTGATTGCAGTCGCTCCCGCAATGTTAAGCTCAAAACTGAGCCGCTGGCAGGGCTATTTACTGCTTGTGGTTTATGCGACTTACGTCGTACTGACCTGCTTCGTTCTGGTATAACCGAATAATAAAAGCCACCGTTTAAAAACGGTGGCTTTATTAATTATTATTTATTGCCTTCGATGAGGGGGAGGTAGTCCTTGTATTCGGTACTCAGTGCGCAGTCATAGCTTGCGTTGCAGGAAAATTTATCGACTTCCTTTGCGGACTTCTCAACGGAGCTTAGTGTGCCTGCGCCTGCGATACAGCCTCCGGGGCATGCCATGCCTTCAAGCAGATAACCGTCATATTTGCCTGCCTTTGCCATCATGAGAAGCTGGCGGCATTCCTTAAGGCCCGTTGCTTTGGCGACCTTGATTTCAAGGTCGGGATTGGTCTTGTGAATTGCGTTGACAACCGCCTGCGCAACTCCGCCGGAGATTGCGAACTTTCTTGCATCGGCGCTGGACTGGGTAAGGGGCTGTGCCTCTTCCGTGGGGATGCACTCTCTGTCAACACCCTTTGCGGCGAACATTCCGAGGACTTCCTCAAAGGTGAGGACGAAGTCAACCTCACTGCGGATATTTTCGCGGCTTGCCTCCAGTTTCTTTGCATCGCAGGGACCGACGAAAACAACCTTGCAGCCGGGATGCTTTTCCTTGACAAGTCGGGCGGTCAGCACCATGGGAGTGAGTGCTACGGAGATGTTGCCCTCCATTTCGGGGAACATCTTTTTAACAAGGTCTATCCATGAGGGACAGCATGAAGTTACCATGAAGGAATGCTTCGAGGGAACTTCCTCGAGGAAGTCCGAGGCCTCCTCAATGACGCAGAGGTCTGCGCCGATTGCGGCTTCGTAAACATCTGTAAATCCGAGGCGCTTGAATGCGGCATGCATTTTCTCGGGAACCGCATCGGGGCCCCACTGACCGACGAATGCGGGAGCGAGGACAGCATATACGGGAGTTCCACTCTTTATCGCCATGATGGTCTGGAAAATCTGGCTCTTATCGGAGATTGCACCGAAGGGGCAGTTTACGAGGCACTGGCCGCAGGAGGTGCACTTATTATAGTCAATGTGTGCTCTGCCGTGGTCATCGGAGGTGATTGCATTAACTCCGCATGCCTTCTTGCAGGGTCGCTCCTGGCGGATGATTGCATTGAATGAGCAGGTGCTTACGCACTTACCGCAGCGGACGCAGACATCGTGATTGACATACGCCTTGCCGTTTACGCGGGAAATTGCCTGCTTGGGACAGACGGAGATGCAGGGACGCTCAAGACAGCCCTGGCAGCGGTCGGTGACCACGACAAGGTCCTCAGGACATTTGTTGCAGGCAAATTTGATAACGTTTATGAGAGGGGGCTCATAGTACTTCTCGGCGATTGCGGATTCCTCAACGCCGTCGCGGATGTTGTTGTAAACACCCATTTCACGGACGGGAAGTCCCATTGCAAGACGGAGTCTTTCACCGATAACGGCTCTTTCGTAGAGGACACTGCCCTTGTAGCTGCCTGCCTCATCCGGGTCGCCGGGACGGATTTTATAAGTAAGATTTTCAAGCGCTTCGGCATAATTTCCGCTCTCGCCCTCATAGGCAAGACGGGCTATTTCAGTAAAGACCTCATGTCTGATCTTCGTTTTGCCGGTATCCATTCCACGCATCAGAAAATACCTCCTATGTATCGTTAAAAAAATATCTATCTAGTGCCAGATATATTATACAAGTCTTTGTGAATTTGTCAACAATCTTTGAAAAAATAAAAGCAGTAAAGATTTAAAATCTTTACCGCTTTTTTGTTTTTATATTATTTTTCGCTTTTCCAGATTTTAACGTCATCGTCGCCGTCGGCAACGGTGGTCTGCTCTGCGGCGGTTTCCTCGATGATATCGTCAAGCTGGGGAACGATAACGCTGTCCTCGGCATTTTCTGCGGGAATCTCGGGGATGGGCTCATCCTCGTCCGTTTCCTCTTTCTCATGCATGTTGCTTATGAGCATCCAGTTCTCGGCGATCAGCATACCTGCTGTGCCGACGATAATAAGCTGAAGCCCGAAGTATCGGGAGTCGGATATGGTCATGAAGCACATGAATGCGGCGAACATGGTGGAAATCATCGACTCAACGGGCTTTACAACGCCGTAGGCATAGCCAGATGTGAAGAAGAAAGCGACGATGCAGGCGCAGATTGTGACAATCTCGATTGAGTAAACACCGACGGAGGGGATGGTTGCATTTTGACGGTAGCTAACGATGAGCCAGAAAGCGAAGAGCAGAACGGGAAGCGTCATCAGAACGCTGATGAATTTGGGATTATAGCGCTTCTGCGCACAGGTACAGATGAGGGGGAAGCCGACACCGGTGAATATGGCGAGCATGCCGACTATCGTATATAAGCCTGCCTGCTTGTCAAAGCGGGTGGCGAGCATGGTGCTGATGCCGCCGAGAATAAGTATAACAGTGATAATCCAGAAGGCAATCGGGAAGATAACTGTTGTGCCGTGGAAAAGCTCGTAAAGCTTCGTGGGCGGGACAAGATTCTGGTCAAACAGCTTTTTGATGAGCATGTAGAACACGGCGAATGCCGCCAGCATTACCAGCAGGATGAAGATGCCCCAGCCGCCGCCTTTCATGGTATTTGTAACGGCATCATAGCAAATCTGATTCTGCAGCCAGCGGAAGAATGCGCCGAATGCGCCGATAGCGCAGATATAACAGCATATTGTCAAAGCGTTTTTTCGCATATTATCATTCCTGTCAAAATAAAATAACACTGTAATTTTATACTCATTTAAGTTTACAGTCAACCGAAAAAATATTAACGGAGGAAAAAGCAAATGAGAAGACTGCTTGCGCTGGCGCTTATTATTACGATTATATCCGTGGGACTGCCGTTTCTGATGCTCGATGAATTCGAAAAAGCACAGGCGGAGGCAGCGGAAACGCCCAAGGCGGAAAAGCTTTCATCGGATGATACATATAAAGTCCGCGTTCTCTGCGGCGATGAGGTTATAACAATCAGCGCCTATGACTATCTTGTGGGAGTTGTTGCCGCGGAGGTGCCCGCAAGCTTTGCACCCGAAGCGCTGAAGGCGCAGTCCGTTGCGGCGCGTACCTACCTTCAGCGGAGCTTAAGCGGAACATCGAAGCACGAAAATGCGGATATCTGCTCGTCGCCTGAATGCTGTCAGGCATATATGAGTGGGGATGCTCTGAAAGAAAAATGGGGCAAAAACTATGATGAATATATTGAGATAATAAAAGATGCCGTTTCGGAAACGGACGGAGAGTATTTAAGCTATGAGGGTGAGGCCATATTTGCGGCTTTCCACTCATCCTCGGCAGGTAAGACTGAGGACAGCGATGCCATATGGGGAGATTACCCCTATCTTGTCAGCGTGTCGTCGCCTGAAAATGAGGACGATGTTCCAAACTACATAAGCACGCTCAGCCTGCGGGATATTGACTTTCGCGATACGGTGCTCTATCTCAAGCCTGAGGCGGATATGACGGGCGAGGCAGATGCATGGGTGAGCGATACAAAGCGGGATTTGTCGGGCAGGGTCGAGAGCATGGTAATCGGCGGAGTCGAGTTTACGGGACGGGAGCTGCGCGAGCTTTTTTCCCTGCGCTCCACAGCCTTTGAGCTTGAGCACAAAGACGGGGAGTTTACATTCACAGTCACAGGCTACGGTCACGGCGTGGGCATGAGTCAGTACGGTGCAAACGTTATGGCAAAGGACGGCGCGGACTATAAGGAAATTCTCCGGCACTACTATCCGGGGACGGTGCTGACATAATTTAATCTCCTGCATATGATAGTGCAGGAGGAGTAAGCTTGAATTACGTGTTTTTGACCGCTCTGGGCATCGCGCTTTGCAGTTTTTTCGGTGCCGTAATCGGTTTTTCATTTAAAAAAATACCCGCGCCGGTTGAGGACGCGGTGAACGGCTGTGCGGCGGGAATAATGCTCAGCGCCGCCATACTCGGCCTTGTTGTTCCCTCGGTGGAGTTTTCGGGGGATAAGGCCATTTACATTCCCACAGTGGGAATGTTCTGCGGCGCGCTGTTTCTGACTCTTATAAACCGCGCAGGACCGTTTATCACAAAGAAAATGGGCATGACGGGAAGCGACACCGACTCAAACTGCCGCGCCATGCTTTTCGTGCTTGCCATAGCGATTCATCATTTTCCCGAGGGCATTGCCGCGGGAGTCAGCTTCGGTACAGGTGATATAAGCGATGCGGTGACCGTCGTCAGCGGTATTGCGTTTCAGAATATCCCCGAGGGGATGATTATTATCCCGCCGCTTCTGAAAAACGGAACGGGGAAAAAGCGTGCCGCCGTGATTGCGGTAATCAGCGGACTGGTGGAGGTGCTGGGCGTTTTTGCAGGCTATTTTGCCATAACCATATCCACAGCAATTTTGCCCTTTGCGCTGGCATTTGCCGCCGGCACAATGCTCTATGTCATTGTTGACGATATCGTGCCCCAGACCCACATGCGGGGAAGCGGCAGAATTTCAACATACGCGCTTATTGCGGGATTCTGCATGATGCTCATGGTTGATGTATTGTTCTAAAAAATAAAGCCGACCTTTTAGGTCGGCTTTGAATATTTTAGCTTATTTGATGTTTGCTTCGAACTTCTTGCCCAGTGCGTCGAGTGTGGGGATAATGCCCTCAAGCGCGATTTCGGGCTCGCGGCGGGTTGTGCGTGCGTAAACCTCTTCCATCATCTGAGTGGAGCGCCATGCAAGCTGAACGCGGGCAGTGTCCATTGCATTGCGTGCGGCAAAGAGGGAAGCGGCGGCAA
>JAZLFI010000264.1:0-1480 GCA_045615725.1 Oscillospiraceae bacterium | reverse complement strand
ATTTCCATATTTTTATAATAAAAACTTTGACATATTTTGCGACTTAATATATAATGGTAATATATTTTTTAACGGAGGAATCACTATGAGTAAATATACTATCGGCGTTGACTTCGGCACAGCCTCGGGCAGAGCCGCTGTCGTTGACGTCAAAACAGGCGAGGAGCTTGCGGACAGCACATTTGAATATCCCCACGGAGTCATGGACGACACTCTCCCCGACGGCACAAAGCTCGGTTTTGACTGGGCGCTTCAGTATCCCCAGGACTATCTTGATGTTTTCTACAACACAATCCCTGCGGTTATGAAGGAAAGCGGCGTTTCACCCGACGATGTTATCGGTCTTGGTGTTGACTTCACAGCCTGCACAATTCTCCCCGTCAAAAAGGACGGCACACCTCTTTGCATGATGGAAAAATACAGGAGCGAGCCCAACGCTTATGTTAAGCTGTGGAAGCATCACGCGGCTCAGGACAAGGCAAACCTCATCAATGAAAAAGCCGACGAAATGGGCGAGGAATGGATAAAGCGTTACGGCGGCAAGGTTTCGAGCGAATGGGAGCTTCCCAAGGCATGGCAGATTCTCGACGAATCCCCCGAAATCTATGATGAGGCTGACTATATCGTTGAGGCGGCTGACTGGGTAGTATGGCAGCTCTGCGGCGTTCTGGGCAAAAACACCTGCTGCGCGGGCTACAAGGGACTCTGGCACAACAAGGACGGCTATCCCTCAAAGGAATTTTTAAAGGCACTTGACCCCCGCCTTGAAAACTTTGTTGAAGAGAAGCTCAACTTCCCGATTGTTCAGCTCTGCGACAGAGTAGGCGGACTCACCGCTGACATGGCGGCTAAATTAGGACTTAACGAGGGCATGACGGTTACAACAGCGATTATTGACGCTCATGTTGCCGTTCCCGCTGTTAAAATCACAAAGCCCAACATTCTTCTTGCCATTATGGGTACATCAACCTGCCACATTCTCGTTTCTGAGGAGGAGCATCTTGTTCCCGGCATCAGCGGCGTTGTTGCCGGCGGCGTGTATCCGAACCTTTATGCTTATGAAGCAGGTCAGGCGTGCGTAGGCGACCACTTCTCATGGTTTATAAAGAACTGCGTTCCCGCGTCCTATGTTGAGGAAGCTGAGAAGCAGGGCATGAACATACATAAATATCTCCGCTCAAAGGCTGAGAAATATAAACCCGGCGAAAGCGGACTTATTGCCCTTGACTGGTGGAACGGCAACAGAAGCATTCTCGTTGACGGCGACCTTACCGGAATGATGCTCGGCATGACGCTTCAGACAAAGCCCGAGGAAATGTACCGCGCTCTTATTGAGGCAACGGCATACGGCACAAGAAAGATTGTTGAAACATATCAGAACAACGGCGTTAAGGTTGACGAAATCATCGCTTCGGGCGGTATCAGCCAGAAAGACCCCATGACAATGCAGATTTACGCTGACATTCTCAATATGCCTATC
>JAZLFI010000263.1:0-5320 GCA_045615725.1 Oscillospiraceae bacterium | reverse complement strand
CAGCAGAGTCAGCTGCCTTGATGGCCTCGAGTGCTACATAGTATGCATCGTAGCCCATAACGGTAACTGCGGAGATGGTATCGTCGCCGCCGTTTGCGGTCTTAGCATCAGCATTGGTGTTGATGTATTCCTTGATGCCTGCGTCGAAGTCAGCATTGCCGCCTTCTGCATAGAAGGTGGAAACGAATACCTGAACATCGTTGCCCTTTGCAGCCTGGAGAACCATGTTGTCGTCCAGAGTGTCAGAGCCGAGGATGGGGAACTTAACACCGAGAGATGCTGCCTGAGATACGATCTGAGTTGCATATGCGATGGATACGGGGCAGAAGAATACGTCGCAGCCTTCGCTTACAGCCTTGTTGATGTAAGTGGTGAAGTCAGAGTTGTTGGTGGGGAAAGAGTCAGCGATAACTTCGCCGCCTGCCTTTTCAAATGCAGTGGTGAAGAAGCTTACCAGGCCCTGGTCATACTCGTTGCCGAGCTCGCCCAGGCAGTATGCCTTCTTTGCGCCCAGTTCCTGAGCTGCATAGTTAGCAAGAACGGTGCCCTGGAAAGGATCGAGGAAGCAGATACGGAAGTAGTG
The DNA here is from genome assembly GCA_045615725.1 of Oscillospiraceae bacterium. Taxonomy (GTDB): domain Bacteria; phylum Bacillota; class Clostridia; order Oscillospirales; family Oscillospiraceae; genus F23-B02. The sequence continues at coordinate 4,737 of JAZLFI010000263.1, read as the reverse complement.
GTCGTTGCCTGCGGTTACGTTGGGGTTGGTGCAGGTTACGCCAAGTGCTGCAACGCCTGCATTCTTGAAGGTATCGGAAGCTGCAATGGAAACACCGGAGCCGTAAGAGCCGAGAACGATGGAAACGTTCTTGCCGACGAGTTCGGATGCTGCTGCAGGTGCCTTGGACTGGTCGGAGCCGTTATCGGCATAAACCAGCTCTACCTTGTATTCCTTGCCGCCGACAGTGACAGTAGGAGTCAGGGAGTTTGCATACTGCATACCGAGCATTTCCTTCTTGCCGCCTGCGCCGGAGTCGCCGGATGCGGGCTCGAAAACGCCGATTCTGATGACGTCGCCGTCAGCGCTGTCATCTGCGCTCTGGCTGTCGCCGTTGTTGCCGCATGCGCACAGTGCAAATACCATGAGCATTGCCAGCAGAAGAGCTAAAAATCTTTTCATTTGGATTTCCTCCTAAAATTTTTGACTTACTTTGTGTCCGCCGGTGGCGGTCATTTGTTTTTAGTCATGGAGCAATTATAAACTATATACTAATAAAATGCAAGTATTATTTCATTTTACAGTCATTTTGCCATGTATGGAGATGTTCTCCAGTCAGTTCCTCCGCGGCGTTCTTCCCTTGCGGTATAGCCCAGTACATAAAGGTCTCGGGCATCGGAACAGAGCTTAAATACCTCATTGCACTCGCTGTCAAGGTTTTTTACGGCGGCAGGCTTCGTGATTACGGGCACGCGGCCAACAAGGTTTATGCCGTTAAGAAGCGCACAGCCGCGCTCGTTTGCCGCAAGAACTCTTGCATAAGGCGGTGTGTTTTTCGCTGTGTCCGCGCTGATATTCAGCGCCGCATTGAGCATCATGCGGCGGATGCGTGCAAGTGCATAGCGCTTGGATTTGGTTGCGCCGAGGATTGCGTCAATACTGCTCTCTTCCCGTGCGGCTTTTGCAAGGCGGCGATACAGTCCCTCCCCTGCATCGGGGATTGCGGCAAAGTCCTCGTCGCTCAGCATACGCAGGCGGGAAAGAATTGCCTGCTCAAGGTTTTCTGTCAGCACGGGTCCTCTGCCCAATTCTTCTTCGCGGCGGCATATTGCCAGAACTTCCCCGGGAACGCAATCGGTAATGTCTATTCCCCTGCCCAGTCTTGTGCGTATCTCCGCCGCGGAGCGAGGGCCTGTTCCTGCGGAGGAATCGTGACCTGAGCCGAAGCGCTGAACGGTTACGGGCTTAATATTGAGGCTGTTATCATAGATTGCCTTTATATACTCGACGGCAAGGATATTGTTCGGGGTTTCAAGCTGTGTTGAAAGCTCACCAACAACGGACGCAACCGCGCGCTGACGGGCGACGGCATAGGACGCTGTTTCGTCGTTTAACAGCTCATTTTTAATAAGTTCATTCGTTCTCGGGTCAAGAAGCACCTCCGCAAGCTTTTCAAGGGGCTCGGTTTCGCCGCATTCACTGCCGAAGCTCAGGTGGCTTACAACGCCGAGAGAGCCTAAAAGTCCAACTGCTCCGCGGGCAAAGCCCTCGGCCGAGGAAAGCGCCCAGGGTACGGGAAGCTCAAGCACAAGGTCAACGCCGCTTTTGCATGCCGCTTCCGCACGGGCAAATTTGGAATACACCGCCGCTTCGCCTCGCTGAATGAAGTCACCCGACATGACGCATACTACGGGGCAGTCCTCTCCGAGAAGCAGTTTAGTTTCGTCAATATGGTATTTGTGTCCGTAATGGAAGGGATTATATTCGCCTACTATGCCTATTACGTTCATTTTTACCTCCCTCTGCAAAAACCACTTGATTTTTGTCTGAAATGTATTAAAATGTTGGATGTATGTGTTTATATTACATTTAAAGTTGTATTTTTACAATAAGAAAGGACAATAATATGAAAATTCTTGTTATCAACGCAGGAAGCTCCTCCCTCAAGTATCAGCTTATCGATATGGAGACCGAGTCTGTCATGGCTAAGGGTCTGTGCGAGCGTATCGGCATCGACGGTCACCTCAAGCACACTCCTCTGGTAGGCGACAAGCCCGTTTACAACGAGGACATCGCTCTCCCCACCCATGCTGAGGCTATTGCAGCAGTTATCGACAAGCTCACCTCTGCAGAGTACGGCGTTGTTGCTTCCATGAAGGAAATCGACGCAGTCGGTCACCGCGTTGTTCACGGCGGCGAGAAGTTCGCTTCCTCCGTTAAGATTGACGATGCAGTTATGGCGGCACTTGAGGAGTGCACTCCCTTTGCTCCCCTGCACAACCCCGCAAACATCACCGGCATCAACGCATGCCGCGAGGTTATGGGCGATGTTCCCATGGTCGCAGTATTCGATACCGCTTTCCATCAGACCATGCCCGGCAAGGCATATATGTACGCAGTTCCCTATGAGTACTATGAAAACGACGGCATCCGCCGCTACGGCTTCCACGGTACCTCCCACCGCTATGTTTCTTCCCGCTGCGCAGAGCTCATGGGCAAGCCCATTGAAGAGCTGAAAATCGTTTCCTGCCACATGGGCAACGGTTCCTCCATCGCAGCTATCGACGGCGGCAAGTGCGTTGACACCTCCATGGGCTTCACTCCCCTGGTAGGTCTTCCCATGGGTACCCGCTGCGGTGACCTCGACGCAGGCGTTATCCAGTTCGTCATGAACAAGTACGGCATGAACATCGACGAGATGCTGAACGTTCTCAATAAGAAGTCCGGCGTTCTGGGCGTTTCCGGCGTTTCCTCCGACTTCCGCGATCTTGACAATGCGGCTGCAGAAGGCAACGACCGCGCACAGCTGGCACTGGATATGTTCCATTACTGGGTTGCAAAGGTTGCAGGCTCCTATGTTGCAGCAATGAACGGCGTTGACGCTATCATCTTCACCGCAGGTGTAGGCGAGAACTCCAAGGATTCCCGCAAGGCTATTGCAGACTACTTCGGCTATCTCGGCGTTACCATCGACGAGGAAGCAAACTCCAAGCGCGGCGAGGATATCATGATTTCTACCCCCGACTCCAAGGTCAAGGTATTCGTAATCCCCACCAACGAGGAACTCGTTATCGCACGCGATACCAAGGAAATCTGCGGTCTGTAATTTAAATGTATAAGGAACGCCTCTACTACTTGTGGAGGCGTTTTTTGCGCCCGAAAAATTTTGCCGAAAATTTTGATTTTGGGTATTGCATTTGTATTTCGTTTGTGTTATTATAATCGGGCGTTGGAAATCCGGGTGTAGCGCAGTTGGTAGCGCGCTTGAATGGGGTTCAAGAGGCCGCTGGTTCAACTCCAGTCACTCGGACCAATAAAAAAAGACAGTCACTTTCGTGACTGTCTTTTTTTATTGGTATGTACGATTTGTTGAACCGGTGGCCTCTTTTGTCATCCCCGAGCGGTTGCCGCTTTAGCGGCGAGCGAGTGGGGACATCCGCCGCTGTGACAGCAGACCGAAGGTCGGCTGTCTCTGGTTCAACTCCAGTCACTCGGGGACTCAAACTCTCCCCCTGCAAGTATTGACCCTGCGGTCTCTTGTTGTCATCCCTCCTTTCTTGACAGAAAAATCAATATAGATTAAGATTAATAAAAAACTTTCAGGAGAGTACAAATGCCCCGTATTGTTGACAAAGAAGCCATAAAGCTCGAAATCATGGAGGCTTTTTCGCGTCTTTCGGACGAAAGACCGCTGACCGCAATATCTCTGCGTGAAATCGCTGCGGAGGCCGGAATGAGTCACACTAAGGTACTCAGATACTTTGAGAATAAAAACAGTCTCCACGTTGCCACCGTTCATTGGGCAAGCTCCTTTATATACGACAGCATAAACAATTGGTTTTCTTCAAATCACCTTGCCGATTACAAGGGCAAAGCTGAGTATCTCGATGCCTTTTTCTCCTATTTTCAAACCGAAAAGCAGGGCGGTGTTAATCCCCGCGATGTTGTTATGACCTGCGCTCTCGGTGCATACTCCCCCGAAATCAAAGAGGCTATAAGAGAAGAATTCGCCCGCGCAGACGATGTGTTCGGCAAATATCTGAGCAAGGAATTCGGCAGACCGCTCTCAGTGGAAGAGATTACTGCCGTTTCAGTCAACTTTTTCGGGATTTATTTTGCCAAGTTTAACGAAGCCATCCCATATGGCTCGGTATGCAGGCCCGCAAGCAGTTTAGAAAGCCTTATTTATTGATTTTTGACAACAGCTCTTTATTGACAGGGCTGTTGTCTTTTGATATATTTTTGATAAACCACCTGGAACGCAACAAGGAGAGATTCAACATGAAATTTCTTAGTGAAGAATGGTTTTCCGCCATGTGCGACAATCTTTATGAGCTGTTTAACACCGAGAGCAACCTGAACTTTACATACTGCGAAGTTTTTCAGGATTGCCCGGGAGAAAACGAGGATATATGGATTTGGTTTGAAGTTAGAAACGGCCTTGTTGCAGGCTGCAGATACGGCAAGGGTGAATCCCCTGCCGCCGAGCTGAAAAACACCGGTAAATACAGTGCTTTTGTCAAGGTTGCCAAGGGAGAATTGGCTCCGAAAATGTCCATACTTACAGGCGCAATAAAGCTTGAGGGCAGCAGGCTTAAAGCATTCTCCATTCTGGGTCCATACGACAAATTCAACAAAGCAAAAATCGTTCCGAACTTAGAATTCTGAGGATACAAACATGAGCGAATGGAAGAAAACATGGTGCAACCTCTGCGCAGTGACATGCGGTCTTGAGCTTGAGGTTGAAAACAACAAAAT
>JAZLFI010000262.1:0-16206 GCA_045615725.1 Oscillospiraceae bacterium | reverse complement strand
AATCATCCTGACGGGATGAATATCGGTATGCGGCATATATCACTGTCAACCTGCGGTATTACCGAGAGATTTGATGAGCTTGCCGAGGAAAATCTTCAGATAACTCTTGCGGTATCTCTCCACGCACCTGACGACGAAACGAGGACAAAGATTATGCCCGCAAACCGAGGCAGAGGCGTTGAGAAGCTTATGGAATGCTGTAAGCGTTATTATGAAAAGACAGGCAGAAGAATATCATTTGAATATGCAATGATTGACGGGGTTAACGATACCGAATATCATGCGAAGCTTCTTGCGAAAAGAGCAAGGGATGTTGGCGCGCATGTAAATCTAATCCCGCTCAACCACGTTGAAGAAAGCAAATACGGCCCGTCAACACCGGGCCATATGAAAGCATTTATAAAAATACTTGAAGATAACGGAGTTAATGTGACAATCCGACGCAAGCTCGGCGGCGATGTCGACGCCTCGTGCGGACAGCTCCGCAGGAAAATGCAAAAATCCAAAGGAAACTGATTTTTATGAAAAGCTTCGGTATTACTGACAAGGGAAAAGTCAGAAAAGAGAATCAGGATAGCTACATTATTGAAAACTGCGACAAGCGTAAAAGTGTGGTTATCTCAATATGCGACGGCATGGGAGGCGCCAAAGCAGGTGACCTTGCAAGCCAGCTTGCCTGCAAAGCTTTTGTGACGGGAGTGTATGAAGCGCTTCTGTCGCCTAAGGTGTTTACAGAGAATTATGAAAAAATTCTCAAGGCAAGCTGTGCGGATGCCAACGGTGTCGTCTATGAATATTCCGGCTTTGACCCCAACTATAACGGCATGGGTACAACCCTTGTCGGCGGAATAATCACAAGGCGCAAGGCGCATCTGGTGAATGTGGGCGACAGCCGCGCATACCACCTTTCAAAGGACGGCATATACCAGATAACCAGAGACCACTCATACGTCAATGAGCTTGTTTCCATGGGTGCAATTAAGCCCGAGGAAGCGGCTAATCACCCTAAGAAAAACATTATTACAAGGGCTTTGGGCGTGGATAACGCCGTTGAAGCCGATTACTACACAATGGAACTGAACAAGGGCGACTGCATACTTCTCTGTTCGGACGGACTATCCAATATGGTATCCGATGCAGAGATTTATGAAATCTATAAAAAGAGCAAAAAACCCGAGTATATTTGCAGAACTCTTATGAGTATGACACTTGAACGCGGTGCACGGGATAATGTATCCGTAGTTGCGGTTTTGATTTAATGTAGGTGGCTTGTATGGATAAAAATGCTGAGAAATATATAGGCAGAATTCTCGATGACAGATATGAGATTCTTGAGCTTATCGGCACGGGCGGTATGGCTAATGTCTACAAAGCCCTCTGCCACAGGCTCAACAGATATGATGCCGTTAAAATAATGCGCGACGAAACCGCGGCAAATGCTGAATTCCGCGAGCGTTTCCGTGCTGAATCCAAAGCTGTTGCGATGCTTTCGCATCCGAATATCGTTTCGGTTTACGATGTCAGCCACAGCGACGATGTTGAATATATCGTAATGGAACTGATTGACGGCATAAGCCTTAAGCAATATCTTCAGAAAGCTGGTGCTCTTAAATATAAAGATGCACTTGACTTCAGCATGCAGATAGCAAAGGCTCTTGCCCATGCACACGATAAGGGAATAATCCACCGCGATATTAAGCCTCAGAACATTATGCTGCTTAGAAACGGCATGGTAAAAGTTGCTGACTTCGGTATTGCGGCGCTTCAGAACAGCTTTGCCGGACCTACCGATGAAGCTGTCGGCTCTGTGCATTATATTGCACCCGAGCAGGCGAGAGGTTATGCCGCCGATGCCCGAAGCGATATCTATTCTCTGGGTATAGTCATGTATGAAATGCTCACAGGTAAGCTGCCTTATACCGGCGAAACCGCCGTTGAGGTTGCGGTTAAGCATATGAACACTGACCCCACACCTATTCAGGAGCTGAATCCGAACATCCCCGATGAGCTTATTCGTATCACTCTTAAAGCGATGTCCGCCGACATATCCGAGCGTTATCAGAGCGCCGATGAGCTTCTGGCTGACCTTGAAGCATTCCATAATGCCGAGGTCGCGGAGCAGGTGCTTGCAGATACAGGCACTATGAATGTCGCGCTTATTGAAGAAAACTTAAGAGCCGAGGAAGAGCGCAAAAAGCAGATTAAGAAGAAAAAACGTTCCAGAAAGATTGCATTCGGAACAGGACTTCTCGGTGTTCTGATATTCATTATTCTGATATTTATTTTCATTAACGGATATTTCCTCAAGGACCTTTTCGGTACACCCGATAAGATTGAAATTGAAAACTTTGTCGATAAGCACTATGAGGACTATATTAATGACCGCGACTATACCGACGTTTACAACTTCACCGTTGTTTTCAAGTCCGACGATGCAGAATACGGCATCATCCTTGAGCAGAACCCTGCCGAGGGTGCTTTGCGCAGCAAATCCGGCGCTGACGGAAAGATTGATGTTGAGCTGATTGTAAGCTCAGGCGACTCACTGGATAAGCAGGAGGGAACAGTTGATGTTCCTGATGTTCTTAACGAAGAAGATACAACAGCGCTCAGAAAGCTTGAAAAAACAGGCTTAAAATGCTCTGTAGAGGAATCTTCATCACCCAGCATTGCCGAGCATCACGTTATCTCAACTGAGCCTGCTGCGGGCGAAACAGTTCAGAAGGGAAGCTCAATTAAGGTTGTAATCAGCACCGGCCCCGAAATTGAAATGACGAGCGTTCCTCAGCTTAAGGGTCTTTCGAAGGATGCCGCCATTGCAAAGCTTCAGGAAAACGGACTTTCCATCGGTGACGTTTCAACTGCTGACAGCAGTCTCGATGCAGGCACCGTAATCTGGCAGAGTGAAGAAGCGGGAACAGAGGTTCAGAAGATGACACCGATTTCCATTCAGGTTTCCTCCGGAACAGGAGCATAACAGATAATGGAAGGAACAATAATCAAAGCGCTCAGCGGATTTTACTATGTAAGCTCTGACGAAAATGTATATGAATGCAGAGCGAGAGGTAAATTCCGCCTTGACGGAACCTCACCTTTAGTCGGCGACAGAGTAAGTTTCAATATTGATTCCAACGGCAAAGGATATATAGAAAAGGTTTCTGAGCGAAAAAACTTCTTCATACGTCCCGCGGTTGCCAATATTGACACGATGGTTTTTATTGCCGCCAACACAAATCCCGTTACTGATCCGTTTCTTATTGACCGCGTATCCGTTATTGCAGAGGAAGCCGACTGCGAGCTTGTTGTATGCATAAACAAGACGGATATTGACAGCGCCGATGAGCTATACGAGATTTATTCAAAATCTGGCTTCGCAACTTTCCGCACAAGCGCCGAAACAGGCGAGGGTCTCGGCGAGCTTATGGAAGCCCTTAAAGGCAAAATCTGCGCCTTTACGGGCAATTCGGGTGTGGGCAAATCCAGCATACTTAACGCACTTGTTCCCGAGCTTAGCCTTGAGGTTGGGGAAGTAAGCGAAAAGCTGGGACGCGGCAAGCATACAACCCGTCACGTTGAGCTTTTCGCCCTTGGCGATAATACGTACATTGCCGATACTCCCGGCTTTGCATCCTTTGAAATCGAAATGATGCAGACCATAAACAAGGAAGACCTGCAATATGATTTCAGAGAGTTCGACGAATATATAGGAACATGCAGATTTAATGACTGCGCACATCTAAAAGAGCCGGGGTGCTCAGTCACCGAAGCTCTTGCGGCGGGAAAGATAATGCCCAGTCGATATGAATCTTACAGACGTCTGTACGAGCTGAGCGCACAGAACAAGGCGTGGGAAACCAAATAACTTTAACACCGCTATTTGCATAGTATGTAGCAGTACTATGCAAAGGCGGTGTTTTTTTGCGCAGAGGCGGTAATTATTCATTCATAGGAAAAATGGCTGTATTCGCGGGAATTTTCGTAATTCTCGCATTAATTCTCCCAGTAAAGTTCTGGTGGTTTATGCTCGGAATTACGTTTATATGCCTCGGAATATGGCTTAAACACTGCTGATTATCCGTAATAAAACAGACACAATTCTCATAAGCTTTAATGAAAAACACGACAAGGAGAATTGTTATGGATATTACAATGGAGCATAAATCATTTAATTCATACTGCGAGATCTTTTCGGGCGAAAAGCTGTGCAAGCTCAGCGCGGATGCGGTAATTCCCGATACATATGATGATATATCAAGACTGCTTGTAACAGAGTTTAATCTCAAGATTATCAGCAAGGATGTAAGCTTCGGGAAAATTACCGTCAGCGGTGAAGTCCAGGCAAATACGCTCTTTATTCCTGAAAACAGCACTAAGCCCGAAAGCATAATTACTTCAATTCCGTTTACTGCGGATTTCGCGGCTGAGAACGCGGACAGCTCTTCACTGGCGGTTGCATCGCTGAAGCTTATTGCGGCAGACTGGCGGGAGCTCAACCCTCGAAAAATCGGTGTAAATGTTGACATTCTGGTTGAAGTAAAAGCGTTTTCACGCACGGAAATGAATATTCCCTGCGAGAAACCCGAAAACTGCGAAGGGGCATTTTTTAAAGCCGATACAAAGCATGTAAAAAACATTTCGCTCGTTTCGGAAAAGCTTGCATCAATTGAGGATGAGCACGAAATTGGAGGTATCACATCCGTAGTTTTTGGCGGCACTGAGTTTTTTTGCGACAGCGCAGAGCTTGTCGGCAACAAGCTAATTCTGAAAGGGCATACACACAGCAAAATCTTGTATCGCAGGGATAACGGAGAGCTTGACTCCCTTGAGTACGATACACAGTTTTCTCAGCTGTTTGACCACGACGAGAATGCGGAAATTGCCGATTATGAATGTACTATGCTCACCGCAGGCGAGTATTACGAAGTAAACGGCAGTATGCTGAACATGGAGCTTCGCATTGTCATGCAGCTTGTTTGCTATGAAAACAGAGAAGTTACTTATGTTTCGGACGCATATTCCTGCGGCTGTGAATATGAACTTGTTACTGACGAAACGGAAGTTACTGTTGATATGGAAAGCACGGTTTATACGCAGAATGTTCAGCTCAGCTGTGAACTGCCCGAAAATCAGAGAAAAATATGTGTAACCGGTGCTTCTACGGGAAAAATGAGTCTGTCCGGAAATACAGTAGTTGTTCCCGTAACAATAAATGCACTGAGCTTCGGCGATGATAATGTGTACTCATTCAGAGTGCGCGGAAATGCGGAATTTGAAGACATATCCTGTGAAAATCTCAGCGCTTGGACGGATAGTATCAGCTGTGCAATAATCGGAAACCGCGCTGAATTTGAGGCACTCGTTAAGCTCAAAGGCAACTGTGCAGTAAAAGAGCGGATTGCCGCTGTAAGTGCCATAAGTGTGAATGTTGAAGTGAACAAGAACATTTCACCCTCAGTCATAATAGCAAGGGCAGAAAGCGGAGATATTTGGGATATTGCGAAAAAATACGGCGCCGATCAGAATCGCGTTGCCGAAATTAACGCGCTCCAGGACGGGGAAGACATAAGAGGCAGAATGCTTCTCATACCAAAAGTATAAACCGACTCAAAGAGTCGGTTTTTTTATTCATAAAATGTGCACTTAATTAATATATCTATCTCAAAGGAAGTGTATGTGATGCATGAATTCAAAGATGCGGCGGCATTACTGCCGATGAGGATTAACAGCGAAATGCTTGTACTGCCCGAAAGCATCGCTGACAGCTGCGAAGAAATCCGCCTGCGGACAGGTTATCCCGTCAGCCTTGTATATGGCGGCACTGAGCACAGCATACTTGAAGAATACGAGATATGCTGTGACGATATTGATGCCGTTCTTGAAAAGGCAAGCGGCGCTTCGCTTCATTCCGTCGAAAGCAATATTTCAAAAGGCTTTTTGCATGTGGATGGCGGCATAAGAATCGGGCTTTGCGGTACAGCGCTTGTTAAGGCAAACGGAACAGTCGGCTTAAGGGACTTCAGCTCTCTTGCAATACGAATTCCCCACGAAATAAGAAATTGCGGTACAGATGTATTTGAAGCGCTTATATCGGACGGGCTTTCCGATATTTTAATCATCTCACCGCCGGGTGCGGGTAAGACAAGCTGTATTCGTGAATATACACGCATTGTATCTGATAAGGGCTTCAGAGTGTCGCTGGTCGATGAGCGCGGTGAAATAGCAGGGCTTAGGGAGGGTGTTCCGCAGTTTGATGTCGGCAGTCATACTGATATAATGCAAAACCTGCAAAAACGCGATGCTTCAATAATGATGCTAAGAGCGATGAATCCGCAGCTTATTGCCATGGACGAGATATCTTCACCCGAGGATGTCAAAGCGATTGAAGAGATTGCAGGCTGTGGAGTGAAAATACTTGCTACCGCTCATGCAAAAAGCGTGCACGACCTTATTAGGCGCCCTGTTTACAAGGATTTGCTCGAAAAAAAGATATTCAGCCATGCGATTATTATAGAAAATAAATGCGGTGTACGAACTTACCGCGCCGAAAAACTTTGCTCATGACATACTTCGGTGCAATTATTCTTGTGATATCGGCGCTCTATATCGGAGTATCGAAAGCAAGGGAAGAAAGGCTCAGAGTAAAAACGCTTCGTGAACTGTGCTCGGCATTGGAAATTCTTAAGAACGAGATCTGCACTAACAGGACAAGCCTTGGCAAGGTAATTTCAATGCAAAGCCTGCACTCATCAGATGAACTGACCAGCTTTTTCTCGGATATTGAAAAAAGCTTTTATGATTTAGGCAACAGACGTTTTTCGGATATATGGAATGAATGTATAGAAAACTCGCTAAGCATACTGCCCGATAAAGCCAAAAACGAACTTATTGCCTTGGGTAACAGCCTCGGCAGATATGATGCCGATTTGCAGAAGCAGGCGATTGAGCGCTGTGCTTATGCTTTGCAGCGTGAATGCGAAACACTGGAGAGCGTACTTATTAATAACGAAAAAATGTACATAGGACTTAGCGGAGGTGCAGGACTTATTCTTGCGCTGATGCTCGTGTGAACGGAGATAAAATGGAAGTTGATTTAATTTTTAAAATTGCGGCAGTAGGAATTCTTGTAGCGGTGCTCAATATTCTGCTGACACGTTCAGGGCGTGATGAGCAGGCGCTGATGACGACAATAGCGGCTCTTGTAGTCGTGCTCATAGTTGTTGTTCAGAAGATAAGTGAGCTTTTTGAGCTCATTAAGAACCTGTTTCAGCTGTAATGGATGCGGTTATAAAGGTTGCCGCCCTTGCACTGGTCGCGGCACTGTGCACGCTTATTATTAAAAGCAAAAACAGCGAGCAGGCATTTTTACTCGGAACGGCATCAGCTGTAATAATATGCCTTGCGGCAATGAAGCTGCTTGGCGATATTATTGATTTCGTTAAAGAGCTGGTTTCGCTTTCGAATATTTCGCCTGCCGTGTTTTTGCCCGTCCTTAAATGCATTGGTATAGCCGTTATAACAAAGCTTGTCTGCGAGCTTTGTAAGGATGCGGGACAGGCCGGTATTGCATCTGCGGCTGAATATACAGGCGCGGTTGCCGCGGTTTATACCGCATTACCGCTTCTGAGAACAACACTCGACTTACTGGTGAATCTTACATGAGAAAAACTTTGCTTATTCTGATAATATCCGTTGTTTTAGTAATGCCCGCATGCGCCGACGGTCTTATTGACGAGAGCGAATTAAACGATGCCGTCCCTGCGGGAATTGAGGCATCCATCGGCGATGATACAGATAAATCGTTAAAGAATCTGTGGCATGATTTTAAATCCGAAAGCTTATCAGTTCTGAAACAGAGCTGGAAGCAGGCAGTTTCGGTTATTATTATTGCGCTTGCCTGCGGCATATTGAATATCTTTGATTTGTCAGAATCGACACCTGACTATATTCAGCTCGGTGCATGTGCGGCAATAGCAATAATCTGCGTAGGAGACATGGGCTCATATATTGATACATCCGTTAATGCGCTCAATGAGCTCAATACTTTTTCCAAAGCAATTCTGCCTGCAATGTGCACTGCCTGCGCCGCCTGCGGAGCGCTGAACGCGGCGGCGGCAAAATATGCGGCATCTGCGCTGTTTATGGATGTATTCGTAACTGTTGTGCAGAGTGTAATCGTTCCGCTGATATATGCTTACATAGCCGTTATAATCGCGCGTGCGGCCTTTGACAACAAATGTCTCGAGGGTATCGGGAAATTCCTGAAATGGGGCTGTACGGGACTTATGACTGTATTCACTCTTGCCTTTACAGTCTATCTGAGCATAAGCTCCGCAATCTCCTCGAGCGCAGATGCGGTTGCGGGTAAGGTTGCAAAAACGGCAATTTCCGCCGCTCTGCCCGTGGTCGGCGGCATCATATCCGATGCGGCTTCAAGTGTTATTGCGGGGGCTGAGGTAATAAAGAACACGGCAGGTGTTTTCGGATTGATTGTCGTACTCGGAATATGCGCAGCACCATTTGCAGTGCTCGGAATTAACTATCTTGTATTCAAGGCGGCATCGGTAGCTGTATCTGCGTTTTCCGGTCCGCGGATAACAGGATTAATAGGCGGACTCGGAACTGCGTTCGGAATGCTTCTGGCCGTTATAGGCTGCTCGGGAATATTTCTTTTCTTCTCAATAATGTCCTGCATAAAGGCGGTGAACGTTCTTGGCTGAGATTCTGCACTCATGGCTTACCGCCGTAATAAGCTCGGCACTGATATGTGCTCTTGCAATCAGCCTTACACCAAAGGGGAGAGTGCATTCTGCATTAAAGCTTCTCTGCGGACTTGTAATGATATTTGCAATAATTTCGCCGCTGAAGGTGCTTGACTTTTCTGAATATTCCGAAAATCTAGCAAGGTACGGAAATGAAGCCGCCGAGCTTACGGAAAGCGCTGGCGACTATGAGGACAAATTAAACCGAACAATCATAGAAGACGAATGTGCCGCATATATTTTGGACAAAGCCGAAAGTTACGGCGTGAAGCTTAATTCCGTGAACGTTACGGCGGAGTGGAGCATGGACGGTTACTGGTATCCAAGCGCGTGTGATATCATTTACAGCTGCTCAGATGAGCTTGTGGGCGCAATTTCATCTTCCGTCGAAGGCGAACTCGGCATCACAAAAGAAAGGCAGACATGGCTATATGGCTGATTTGAAAGGAAAGCTCTCGAAATATAAATATCCGATACTTGTGTTTTTGCTCGGCATTTTTCTTCTTATGATGCCGGGCGGCCATAGGGATAGTGACAGCAGTAATGCAACAAGCGAGGAAAAACGTTTTGAATATGTTCTTGAAAACTCGCAGGGAGTGGGGAATGCCTCGGTTCTGATATCCGACGACGGCGTTGTTGTGGTCTGCGACGGTGCCGATAACTCAAATGTTAAACTTGCAATACTTAAGGCGGCGGAAGTGTTTACGGGATTTTCGTCGGATAAAATCGAAATATTAAAAACTGCTACATAGAATAGGGGAGGCAAATATGAAGAAAACTAAGAGGAACATTATGGTGGTCACGGTACTGCTTTTTGTCTGTGCGGCCATATATCTGAACTGGTCTTACAATAACAGCTGGGGCAAGGCCGATTCCGCCATGGTTGCGGCAGAGGATGCGGCGATGGAGGCAGCGGAAGCGGCTTATTATGAAACATCTAACCTCAGCGAGAAGGCATCAAGCTATTTTGCAGATGCAAGGCTTAACAGACAGGTGTCCCGCGATGAAGCTCTGAATTTACTTGAAAGCGCGGCAGAATCCAAGGACGCTTCTCAGGAAGCAATAGATTCTGCTATGAACTCAATCTCGGCTATGGCAAACTTCTCCATGCAGGAAACACAGCTCGAAAATCTACTTATTGCCAAGGACTTTGCCGACTGCGTGGTATACATGACCGATGATGGAATAACCGTTGCCGTACCGGCACCTGCCGAAGGACTCAGCGAGGCGGCGGTTGCCAAAATTACGGAAATGGTAACCAACGAAACGGAATATACGGCGGCACAGCTGAACGTAATTGAAATATCGTACTGAAAGGCGGGAAATTTCCCGCCTTTTATTATTTTTCTGCTTTATTTTTTCGCTCATATGTGGTAGAATATCACGAATATATTTTGGAGGCACAATTATGGGCGATAATTATATCAGCTATAAGGAAGGCAACGGCAGCATCAATATTTCCGAGGAAGTCATTTCCACAATGGTGCGCACCGCCATTACCGAGATAGATGGAGTTGCGTCAATTTCCAACACTGTCGGCTCCGAGCTTGCCGAGCTTATCGGCATCAAATCCACCAGCAAGGGCATCAAGGTCGAAATCGTTGAGGATACCATTAAGGTTGACGCTGTTATCCTTGTCAAGTACGGCTGCAACATCATAAACGTTGCAAAGAACGTGCAGGATTCCGTCACCGAAACAGTCCAGTCCGTAACAGGCATTGAGAAAGCAGAAGTCAATGTTCACGTTTCCGGCGTTGCATTCGAGAAGTAAGGAGCAGAGTTTATGAAAAGAACAACAGCAAGAGAGATAGCTGTTCAGCTCGGTTTCTATGCCTCCCAGAGCGAAAAACCCGTAAACGATATCGTTGAGGAATTCTTCGATGAGGAATACTTTGCAACACTTGCCCTGGAGGACGAGCTTTTTGCCGAGTATCCCGATAAGGGAAGCAAGGAGTATATTATCCGACTTGCAACTCTTATGGACGACTACCGTGTTCAGATAGACAAGTACATTGAAAAGTACGCAAAGGGATGGAAAGTAAGCCGCATTTCCAAAACCGCAATGGCGGTACTTCGCTGTGCAATCTGCGAAGTTCTTTATATGGATGATATCCCCAACGGTGCGGCAATTAACGAAGCTGTTGAGCTTGCAAAGGGCTATGACGATGCCGAAACCGTCTCCTTCGTAAACGGTGTTTTGGGCGGATTCATGCGCGGCGAGTTCGGCGAGGAAGAGAAAGAATGAATGAAAGAACTCTGACAGTTTCGGAGCTTAACAAAATAATAAAAACACTCATAGACTGTGAGCCGCTTCTCAGCAATGTGGCAATCCGCGGTGAGCTTTCAAACTACAAGGTTTATCCCTCGGGTCACCACTATTTTACCCTTAAGGATGCGGAAAGCAGTCTGCGATGTGTTATGTTTAAAAGCAGTGCATCAAAACTGCGCTTTCGTCCCGAAAGCGGTATGGGTGTTACTGCTTTTGGACGTATATCCGTCTTTCCGCGCGACGGTGCCTATCAGCTTTACTGTACCGACTTAATTCCCGAGGGTACGGGTGATTTGCAGATAGCATACGAACAGCTTAAGGCAAAGCTCAGCGCCGAGGGGCTTTTTGATAATGCACATAAAAAGCCTTTACCTCAGTTTCCGGAGAAAATTGCAATTATTACATCATCGGCCGGTGCGGCTGTGCACGATATGATAAGAATTCTCGGTCACCGCTGGCCTATGACAAAGGTAGTACTTCTTCCCGTAAGAGTTCAGGGTGTTGAAGCCCCGCCCGAGATTGTCGGCGCTATCCGATACGCAAATAAGCATAAGGTAGCAGACCTCATTATAACGGGACGAGGCGGCGGCTCGATTGAAGACCTGTGGGCATTTAACGACGAGCGTGTTGCAAGAGCCATATACGAGTCGGAACTGCCCGTTATATCGGCAGTAGGGCATGAGCCCGACATTACAATCGCAGACTTCGTTGCAGACGTGCGTGCATCAACTCCGTCAAATGCGGCAGAGCTTGCCGTTCCCGATGTAAACGATATCCGCGAACAGCTTGAAAGTCTTGATATCCGCCAGAATCAGGCGGTCAGAAAACAGCTTACCCGAATGAGGACAAAGCTTGACGATATAAAATCAAGACGCGTTCTGCAAAATCCCATGACTTATGTGGATGTGAAGCGCACTGAACTTGATTATGTCCGCGACAGACTTATTGCCGCTGCTGACAGGGTAAACGCCAAAAACCGCAACGAGTTTACACGTCTTGCTTCCGCGCTTGACGCTATGAGTCCCCTCAAAGTGTTGGGCAGGGGATACTCAATAGCAACCGACAGAAACGGCGAGCTGGTGCGAAGCGTAAACAGCGTTACAAAAGACGATAGGATAAGACTCTGTGTCAGCGACGGCATTATAAAATGCAAGGTTGAAGAAAGTGAGGCACATACTGATGAATGAGAATAAAAGCTTTGAAGAATCCATAAACAGACTTGATGAAATTGTTCGCAGTCTTGAAAAGGGCGATGCACCTCTGAGCGAATCTCTCAAGCTCTTTGAAGAGGGAACAAGCCTCATTACAAACTGCGATAAGCTTCTTTCCGAGGCCGAGCAGACTGTTGTAAAGCTTAAGAAAGGAGCTGACGGCGAGCCTGTTGAACTCCCGTTTGATGATGTAGAGTGATGAACGCAAACGAATATAAAGAACTCATTGATAATGAGCTTACAAAATTCTTCCGCAATAAAAATATGTCGTATGACGGACTGCTTGAGTCCATGGATTACAGCCTTACCGCAGGCGGAAAAAGAATAAGAGGCATACTTGTTCTCGAATTCTGCCGTATGTGCGGCGGCGATTACATGAAGGCGCTTCCCGTTGCCTGCGCAATCGAGATGCTTCACGCATACAGCCTCATTCATGACGATCTGCCCTGCATGGATAATGACGACCTGCGCAGGGGCAAGCCCACAAACCATAAGGTTTACGGAGAATGCACCGCCGTTCTCGCTGGCGACGCTCTTCAGGCTGAGGCATTCGGAACAATCCTCAGAAGCGAACTTCCTCACAACGTAAGAGCCGACTGCGCGGAAATTCTTGCCGATGCGGCAGGCGCTGACGGTATGTGCGGCGGTCAGTATCTCGATATGATAGGCGAGGGCAAGAAGCTTTCCGAGCAGGAGCTGGATGAGCTTAACAGCCGCAAGACAGGAGCGCTGATTATTGCGGCATGTCAGATGGGCGTTATTGTCGGAGGCGGCAATAACAATCATCTTCAGGCGGCGGCGCAGATAGGCGCGGCTCTCGGTGCGGCATTCCAGATTCGCGACGATATGCTCGATGTTATCAGCACCCCAGAAGAGCTAGGAAAGCCTATAGGCTCAGACGCTGAGGAGAACAAAAACACCTTCATGGCAATGTACGGTGCGGAAAAGTGCGCAGATATGATTGATAAGCTCACAAAATATGCAAAGTTTATCATTACACAGACATTTGCAGATAACAAATTCATGCTTGATTTTGCGGATTCTCTTGTAACAAGACTGAACTGATTAGTGAATAAAATTCTAAAACGCGGTGAATATTTACAGATTGTTATTGTAATATTCGCCGCGTTTTGCTATTATATAGTAGCGTATTATGCGCACTATTATTATATATATCCGAGGCTACGTCTTGAAAATATTAGATAAGATAAATTCATCAGAAGATATAAAAAAACTCAGCGATAAAGAGCTTGAGCCGCTTTGCACTGAATTAAGAGAATACATAATCGATAATGTATCCAAAACAGGCGGTCATCTTGCATCAAATCTCGGCTCAATTGAGCTTACTGTTGCGCTTCACCGCGTGTACGATACAACAAAGGATCGCATTGTGTTTGATGTCGGACATCAGAGCTATGCCCATAAGATTATAACAGGACGCAGAGATGCTTTTTCAACCCTGCGCTGTCACGGCGGACTTTCAGGTTTCCCTAAGCCCTACGAGGCAGTCGATGATGCATTTATTGCAGGTCATGCCTCAAACTCCGTCTCCGTAGCACTGGGAATGGCGCGTGCGAGAACGCTTAATGAGGGCGATTATGATGTTGCCGCAGTAATCGGCGACGGTGCACTGACGGGCGGTCTTGCATATGAGGGACTTATTAACGTGGGCGGCAGTAACGAGCCTATGGTTATCATCCTCAACGACAACGGAATGTCCATAAATTCCAATGTTGGCGGCGTTGCAAGAATTCTTTCCAAAGAACGCCTTAAACCCGCGTACTTTAACTTCAAGCGCAAATACCGCCAGATATTTGAAGATAAACCTACAATCTATAAGATTAACCACAGAATCAAGGAAGCAATTAAGAAAACCGTGCTTCCCGCAAATATGTTTGATTCCATCGGCATTTATTATCTCGGTCCCGTGGACGGACACGATGTCAACCAGCTTGAAACAGTTATAGGTTGGGCAAAATCACAGAAGATCCCCACTCTTGTCCATGTGATAACTCAGAAGGGCAAGGGCTGTAAATATGCCGAGGAGCATCCCGACAAATATCACGGCGTAGGCAAGTTTGACCCCGAAACTGGCGAACTTCCGCCGAGCAAACCCTGCTTCTCATCCGTGTTCGGCAATAAACTCAGTGAAATTGCATATACGAACAAGAAGGTAGTAGCAATAAGCGCTGCTATGTGCAGCGGTACGGGACTGAATAGATTTTCCGAAAACCACCCCGACAGATTTTTTGACGTTGGCATCGCCGAGCAGCAGGCTGTTGCAATGGCGGCAGGTATGGCCAAGCAGGGACTTATCCCCGTTGTCGCACTGTATTCAAGCTTCCTGCAAAGAGCATATGATATGCTCATTCACGATGTATCACTGCAAAATCTTCACGTCGTATTCTGCGTTGACCGCGCAGGTCTTGTCGGCTCAGACGGCGAAACCCACCACGGTGTGTTTGATATAAGCTTCTTAAGCACCGTTCCCGGAATGCAGATTCTGTGTCCCTCAAGCTTTGCAGAGCTTGAAACTATGCTCTGCATGGCAATAAATGAAATGGACGGTCCAGTTGCAATCCGCTATCCCCGCGGCGGCGAAGGCGAGTACAAGGATAATTCGGCAGACGGAAGCACATTTCTCAGCGAGGGAAGCGATATCACCGTTGCCGCATACGGCACAATGATAAATACCGCCCTTGAGCTTAAGGATAAATTGTTCACCGAGGGCATTTGCGCTGAGGTAGTCAAGATAGGTAAAATCAAACCTCTTGACTGCGATAAGGTGCTTGAATCACTGAGAAAGACGGGCAAGCTTATCATTGCCGAGGATGTTTGCGATACATCCTGCGTCGGCAGACAGATACTTACAGAGGCTGAGCTCAGCGGCATTGAATTGAGCGTTGCTGAGATTTGCAATCTCGGAAACGGCCTTGTAAGTCACGGAACTGTCAGCGAGCTCATGCAGGATTGCGGTCTTGATGCCATGAGTCTTACCAAAAAGGCTTTATCTCTCGTAAGAGGTGCAAAGTGAAAAAAATCAGACTTGACCAGCTCGTTTTCGACCTTGGATTAACCGAGAGCCGTGAACGTGCGAAAACAACAATAATGAGCGGACTTGTCTTTGTGGACGGTCAGCGCGCCGATAAGCCTGGCATGCAGGTTTCGCCCGATGCCAATATTGAGGTGCGCGGTAACGCCCTGCCATACGTAAGCCGTGGCGGACTTAAGCTTGAAAAGGCTTTAAAAGTTTTTCCCATTGACGTTAAAAACAAAGTGTGCATTGACTGTGGCGCATCAACAGGCGGCTTTACCGACGTTCTTCTCAAGAACGGAGCGGCAAAGGTTTATTCCGTTGACGTGGGCTACGGTCAGCTTGCATGGAGTCTGAGGCAGGATGAGCGCGTCATTAATATGGAGCGCACAAACATCCGATATATCACCGATGAACAGATTCCCGAACCCCTTGATATAGCGGTTATGGATTTGTCCTTTATATCCATAAAGCTTGTGCTTCCCGCTGTCTGCATGCTTTTGAAAGACGGGGCAGAGCTTGTTTGCCTTATTAAGCCACAGTTTGAGGCAGGCAGAGAGGAAGTCGGTAAAAAGGGCGTTGTAAGAGATGAAAAGGTTCATCTCGCAGTTATTGAAAGTATTCTTAATTTTGTTCCCGAGCTGGGTATGACGGTTATGGGCCTTGATTTCTCGCCCATAAAAGGACCCGAGGGAAATATTGAGTACCTGTGCTATCTCAAAAAAGGAAGCTATGAACCTGCCGAGGTAGATCCGAAAGCAGTCGTTACGGCTTCTCACGGGGTACTTTAAAGACATTGGAGGGGATTAACATGGGTCTTGTAGTTATCTGCCCAAACCCGTTTCGAGATATAAATCTTGAGCTTACAAGAAAATCAATAAAACTACTGAACGATGCAGGATATGAAACTGCGGTTTGCCCCGTTTTCGGCGG
>JAZLFI010000261.1:0-4580 GCA_045615725.1 Oscillospiraceae bacterium | reverse complement strand
TTAAACTGCTACACCATGTTCGGTGAGCTGAGCCGCATGACTCAGTTCAAGGACAAGAGCTCAAAGCATGCCGACAATATAAATGGCGGCCTTTTCACCTACCCCGCACTTATGGCGGCTGACATTCTGCTCTATCAGGCGGACTTCGTTCCCGTCGGCGAGGATCAGAAGCAGCACTGCGGGCTGACCCGCGACATTGCAAACCGCTTCAACAACCTTTACGGTGACGTGTTCAAGGTTCCCGAGCCTTACATCCCCAAGGCAGGCGCAAGAGTCATGGGTCTTGCAAATCCCACTTCAAAGATGAGCAAGTCCGACCCCAATGGCTGTGTCTTCCTCATGGAAAAGCCCGAGGACATCGCGAGAAAATTCAAGCGCGCAATCACCGACTCCGACACCGAAAACTGCGTACGCTACGACCCTGAAAACAAGCCCGGTGTCGCAAACCTCATGAGCATCTATTCCGCAGTCACCGACAAGAGCTTCGAGGAGATTGAAAATGAATTTGCGGGCTGCGGCTACGGCGTATTCAAGCCCGCAGTCGGCGAAGCTGTCATTGAAACCCTCCGTCCCATCCGCGAGGAGGCAAGCCGCCTTCTCGCAGACAAAGCATATCTTCAGCAGGTTTATACCGAGGGCGCCCAGAAGGCAAGCTATATTGCACGCAAGACTCTGCGCAAGGTATATAAGAAGGTCGGCCTCGTGGAGAAGCCTTTCTAATAAAACACTCAGGAGAATCAAGCTGATATGGAACTAAGTACAGCATCTTGGACACATTTACTGCTGGCGCTGGCTGTTGCATTCGGTATTTCTTTTATTGTCACCCCTGTGGTAAAATCCTTTGCCAAACAGGTCGGTGCAATCGACATGCCCGATAAGGAACGTCACCTGCACTCCCACCCTATTCCCCGAATGGGCGGGCTTGCAATATTCATAGGCTTTTTCCTTTCCGTCCTGCTTTTCGCCAACATAACGGCGCAGGTTAGAGGCATACTGCTTGGCGCAGTCCTTATTGTCGTCGTCGGCGCAATAGACGATGTTCTTAATCTGAACGCATGGCTGAAGTTCGGAATTCAAATTATAGCCGCGGTTATAGCAGTACTGCACGGCGTTATCATAAACGTCGTCAGTAACCCGCTCATGCTGACAAGTCAGCAGGCAACCACCGTCGGCATTCTCGCCGTTCCCATAACAATTCTCTGGATTGTCGGCATTACGAACTCCGTCAACCTTATCGACGGTCTTGACGGACTTGCCTGCGGCGTTTCAACCATCGCATCCCTTTCCATGCTGGTCGTTGCGCTCATCGTTCCCGACAGCAGCATAAACGTCGCAATTATCCTCGCCGCACTCTGCGGTGCATGTCTGGGCTTCATCCCTTACAACATGAATCCCGCGAAAATATTCATGGGCGATACTGGTGCACTGCTTCTAGGCTATATCCTCGCGACAGTATCCGTAATCGGCATGTTCAAATTCTATGCACTGGTAACCTTCGTCGTTCCCGTTCTCGCGCTTGCCGTTCCCCTTTTCGATACGATTTTCGCCTTCGTGAGAAGAACTCTGCACGGTCAGAGTCCCTTCCACGCTGACCGCGGACACCTTCACCACAAGCTCATTGATATGGGTCTTAATCAGAAGCAGGCGGTTGCCGTTCTCTATGCAATCTCCGCAATTCTGGGACTTGCCGCCGTTGTTCTGAACGCGACGGGCTATGTCCGCAGTATTCTCGCTCTTGTAGCCTTTATCATTGCCGTATGCGTCTGGCTTTTCGTTTTCAGACACAACAACATTCACATTCAGCACCATGAGCAGAAAAACGAAAAAACCGATTCTTAAATTCTGATATAAAAAGAAACACCGCTCGTAAAACGAGCGGTGTTTCTTTTTCTTTTCGTTTTTTCAGATTTTTTCTTTCAGTTTCTTGATGCATTCGGGGCAAACGTTCTTACCTTTGTAATTTACAATGCCCTTGGTGCTGTCACAGAAGATGCAAGCGGGATGATACTTATGAAGAACAATGTTATCACCGTCTACAAAAATTTCAAGTGCGTCCTTCTCCGCAATGTCCAGAGTGCGGCGAAGTTCGATGGGGAGAACGATTCTTCCCAGCTCATCCACTTTTCTCACAATACCTGTAGATTTCATATGCTATCCTCCACATATGTACATTGTGTATACCTTTGCAATTTACATTCACATTATAGTGAACTATAGTGTGAAAGTCAATGAGATTTTTTGGATATATGTTGATTTTCTCGCAAAAATTTGCAAATCGTTCATACACAAGTAATTATATGTACCATCCGTTTAATAAAATAGTGGCAAGGGGGTGCGCTGTTAAATGTTCCTTGGAATAATATGGGTAGTTTTTATAGTTGTATCCGTGCTTTTCGGCGCTTACAGCGGAAATGCCGCCGCTGTTGGCAATGCCGCGCTTGAGGGTGCGCAGGCGGCGGTGGAATTTTGCCTCTCCATAGGCGGCATAATATGCCTCTGGTGCGCTGTCATGGAGCTCATGAAGCAGGCAGGCATCATTGACTTCTTCGTCAGATTGTTAAGGCCGATACTCGCACGGCTTTTCCCTGATTCCGCGAAAGACTCCGATATTCTCGAGCCGCTTTCCATGAACGTTGCGGCAAATCTTCTCGGTCTGGGCAATGCGGCTACGCCTATGGGAATAAAAGCGGCTAAAGGCATGGCGGAGCACTCGGGAGGCGAAGCCTCGGCGGAGCTTTGCAGGCTTGTTGTACTGAATACTGCCTCAATCCAGCTTCTGCCCACCGCCATTGCCGCCATCCGCGCGGCAAACGGCGCCGCCGCCCCCTTTGACATTCTCCCCGAGGTTTGGATAAGCTCGGCAGTTTCCGTTATAGTCGGGCTTGCCGCGGCAAAGCTCTTTGAAAGGCTGTGCCGATGAACTTCACGGATATGATAGTCCCTCTCATCATGGGTGCAGTCGGCATATGCGCAGTCGGCAAAAGGGCGGATATCTTCCCCGCTCTGACAAAGGGCGCATACGACGGGCTTAAAACTGTTTTAGACATGCTCCCTGCCCTTCTGGTGCTGTTTCCCGCCGTCTACATGCTCCGCGCATCGGGTGCGCTGGATGCCTTTTCGCGGCTCATATCTCCCCTCTTCAACTTTATCGGAGTGCCGCCCGAAACAGCTTCTCTGGCGCTTCTGCGACCTATTAGCGGCAGTGCCGCAACTGCCGCAGGCGCGGATATAATTTCCTCCCACGGGGCAGATTCTCTCATCGGCAGAACCGCCGCCGTCATGCTGGGCTCCAGCGAAACTACGTTCTACGTAATCTCCGTTTATTTCGCCGCGGCAGGCATAAAGAAAACGCGGTGGGCAATACCCGCCGCGCTCTGCGCCGATCTGGCTGTTTACTTATCCTCCGCCTGGGTTACAAGGCTTTTGAGCTGAGAATACAGCTCATTTCTGTTCTGCGGAGTTATGATGTAAAGCTCGCAGTCGGGATGACTGCGGACTTTGCGCAGAAACTCCGTGTTCTGCGCCTTGACGGAAACCAATACATCGTAATTGCCGCCGAGGATATCCATAATCGCTTTCTGAAAAAGCGGTGAATTTGACTCAATCGTTCCCACCTCGTCGAGAATGACAAGCTCACCCTCGGGGATATCCGTGAGATACTTCACACCCAGGTCGTCCATAATTTCGGGATAATCCGTAACCGTGTCGGGAGCGATTTCTTTTATTACCGCCGAGTCTTCAATACGCTCGGGGGGATTTGCGATGTCGTAGAGATAAACATAGCTCGTTTCTCCCTCGGGTGCGGGTATGCGTTTTGTGATATAGCCTCGGGGTGCTCTGCCCATGTCGGAAACAAGCTTTCTTATCAGCGTGCTCTTTCCGACCTGCACGTCACCGCAGATTAAAATCTTCATTGTTTCAATTCCTTATTGATAAAATGGCAAAAATACTGTAAAATACTATACAGTTAAATAATTCACTTGTCAATTTAGAAAGGAAGATATAAATGGCAGAGAAAGTAAACATTTCCGATTTGAAATTCGAATCCTATTCAGATAAGCCCCTCAAGATTTTCAGCGAAATGATTGCCGACCCCGACAACAAGCTCGGACTTGGCTCCATGGCAGCTGAAGCCGCAGGCAATGCCGCGGCGCTGGCTCTGCTGGCAGTCAGAAAGACCGCATCCGAGGATGCGGACATGGTCAAGGCCGAAAAGGACCTTGAAACCCTGCGCGCTTATTTTGTCCACCTTATGGACGAGGAGAACAAGGCAAAGGCTCCCCTTGAAAAGCGCCTTAAAAACAACGCTCCCGATGATGAGGTTGAGGCAGGCGTACGCACCGCATGCGCTATCGTTGATGAGGTCATCTACTCCACCATTAACGTCATCGAAATTCTGAGCGCTGTTTCGGATAAAATCTGCCCCTGCGCAGCCCACATTGCCGCCGCTTCCCTCTTTGCCGCACGCAATGCAATGGACACTGCCCGCGTTCAGCTTGCATGGCGCTCCACTCAGATGATGGAAGAGGTTTACGCACGCACAACCCGCCGCGAGCCCGAAATCGCGCTTGAGGGCATTA
>JAZLFI010000260.1:0-3588 GCA_045615725.1 Oscillospiraceae bacterium | reverse complement strand
CCGTACTTTATGTAGGAATCCCAGTCGCGGTGCATGTACATGTCAATGGCGATGGGGGTTCCGATATACTTGGGGTCATGTCCCTCTGCGAGGAACTTGTCAAGAAACTCCTTCTTGCCGGTAGTATATGCAACGGGAATGCCCGTTCTGTCCGAAACCTCTTTGAGCATCTCATAACCGTCGCGGAGTTCCTCCTCGGTGGTCTGGGTTGCGAGGTTGGTGTTGTTTATCATGCCGGTAATCTTCAGGCGGGAATGCTCCTGCATACCCTCCTGCAGACGGATGAGCTTTTCGACCGTGCCCGAAAGCGGACGGCGGATATTGACAACATTCAAAACCTCAAGAGAACCGGGCTCGAGGTCGACAAAGTCCTGATGGTATCTGCCGAGTGCGGTTGCGCCGACATCGTCGCCGCCGACATCGAAGATAACGCTGTCCCAGTCAAGGACGAACGCGGATGCGACTTCAGCGGGAACGGAGAGGGTTTCAATACCGGAGCAGGCATAGTTTGGAGAAACAAGTCTTATCTCCTTCTGCTCTACCATCTTGCCGCGCTCGGTGAGTCGGAAATATGTATTGACCATATCAAGGTCAAGCAGCTCGGTTCTCTCTCCTCTTGCCGCTGCCTGCATTGCGAAGTTCAGAGCAAGCTCGGATTTGCCGCTGCCGTAGTTACCGATAAGAACCTTAACGTTCTTCATTTCCTATCTCCTTTTGTGCAAAATCATACATTTACATTTTAGCATTGAGAAAATTGTGAGTCAATATCATTTCCTCGTTAAAATGAAAACTATTGCCCGCAAAAATGGCTAAAAAAGAGAATGATTTTTTGTACATTTAGGCAAATGCCCGCAATTTTGCTGATTTTTGCACTGAAATAGATGCAAATTACGCATAACACGCCGTAAAATCGCATTTTGCCGTGTTTTTCAGGCAAAAATTACATTAATCGGCTGTCGACAATTTAGTGTTCCGTTATGCTTGAAAACCTGCGTGCGAGGTGCTATAATATGCCGGCACGGAGAATTAGCTCAGCTGGTTAGAGCGCTCGCCTCACACGCGAGAGGTCGGCGGTTCGAGTCCGCCATTCTCTACCAACAAATACAGCACCCGCAAGGGTGCTGTATTTGTTGGTAGAGAAGAGTTATCTTACTTTACTGAGAGGGGAGTCCCCTCCCCTCTCAAGCTCACCCCATGCAGATTTTATACAGAGGTATCATCATGGAACAATGGGACGTATTTGACTTAGACAGAATCCCCACGGGCAAGACCGCAGTACGCGGCGAAAAAATGCCCGAGGGCGAATATCACATGGTCATTCATATATGCATCTTCAACTCAAGGGGCGAAATGCTCATTCAGCAGCGCCAGCCCTGGAAGACCTTCGGCGACAAATGGGACGTCACTGTCGGCGGCAGTGCCCTCATGGGCGAATCAAGCCGCGACGCGGCTCACCGCGAGCTTCTTGAAGAACTCGGAATTGAGCACGATTTCTCCGCTTTACGTCCGAACATGACCATGAATTTCGAAGAGGGCTTCGATGACTTCTATCTCATTAACCGCGACATTGACCTCACTTCCCTCACCCTCCAGCCCCAGGAGGTCAAAGCAGTCCGCTGGGCATCCAAAGAGGAAGTTCTCGAGCTAATAGACAAGGGCGAGTTCATCCCCTTCTTCGGCAGCTTTATATCTCTCCTCTTCGACGTAAGGCAAAAACCCGACTGCTTAAACATGTAATTAAAAAACAGCCTGCAACAGCAGGCTGTTTTTTTATTATTCTTATTCGTCTTCGTCGTTGTAAACGTGACCGTTGTAGCTCAGGGGGCTTCCCGAAATAAGCTTCTTGTGGGAAACGCTCTTGGTAATCGCACCGGCAACACCCTTTACCATTGCCTGCGCCGCCATGTGCTTGCCGATTATCTTGGTAAGGTCGGTGTCGGGAGCAAGGTCTGTGACGGTGCTCTCCATGATGGAAAGGCTGCGCCAGAACATGGTCATGGATTTGGGAACCTTCATACCGAAATCAAGGGCGATTTTGTAAAGATCCTTGAATATATCGACGGTACTGCTCATTTCATCCATGCTTACCACGCGATACTTATCGAGATAAACCCTTAAACGCTCATAAAATGCGTCAAGGTCAGAAACCTCTCCGTGCTCGCATAAGCCGAGCATAACATCGCCGAATTCGACATAATCGTTGGTCACGATTGAGCGCATACACACATTGACAAGCTCAGCATCCTCCTTGGTGAGGTGACCCATCATGCCCAAATCAAGCCAGATAATCTTGCCATCCCAGACATGTATGTTGCCCGGGTGGGGGTCTGCGTGGAAGAATCTGTCCTCTGCAAACTGCTTTATGTAGTTATTGACGAACTTGGTGCAGACCTCGTTTAAGTCGTAGCCCTGCTCTTTAAGAGTCTCAACGTCGTTGAGCTCGCAGCCGCCGATATACTCCATGACGAGCACGTTTTTGGTGCTCAGTTCATCGTAAACCTTCGGGCAGTAAACATACTGTATGCCCTCAATGTTCTTGCGAACGGTGCGGATATTCTCGGCTTCACGGTAAAAGTCCATTTCCTCCTGCGCAACAACCCACATTTCGTCAACGACATCGGCGATATCCATAACTGCGCTTATCTGCTTGAACTTTACAATTCCGAGTGCCTTTTTCAGCAGGCGCACATCGCGTTCCATTGTGTCATATATATCGGGGCGCTGAATTTTAACGGCAACATGGGTGCCGTCAAGAAGCACAGCTTCATGCACCTGAGCAATGGAAGCCGCACCGAGGGGAAACGGCATGATGCGCTCGAAAACAGCGCTCCACGGCTTGCCGTATTCCTCGGAGATAATATCTCTTATCTGAGAGGTAACAAGGTGGGACGCATCTGTTCTCAGGCTCTGCAGTGCTCTGCAATACTCCACGGGGATAACCTCGGGGTGCAGTGACAGAAGCTGACCGAGCTTAACATATGTAGGTCCGAGCTCCTTGAACATTTCGCACATCTTTTCAGGTGTGAAGTCCCTTGCCACCTTGTATTTGCTCATTATCTTGACCATTTCGACAAGACGTTTTGTATCGTTTGTAATTTCATGCGCCGTGTTTGCCATACTCAGCACTTCCTTTTTCTTTCCTTATCTTTTGTATTTTATCAAAAAACTGCTGATTTAACAAGGGGAATTTTTCATTGGCGGTTTTGCATGGGGAGAGTGTGAGAGGGGATTGGTTATCCCCTTGCAGTAAAAACGACGCATGGGGTGGGTCTGGGAGGGGATGGGCTTCCCCTCCCAGTAAAATTCAATCTTTTCGCGTTGCTCCGCAACGCGCGGGAATCTACCCACGGCGGCAAAACAGTCCCCCGGACTGTTTTTCTATCGCCTTTTCGATTCCCTACTAAGCACAGCAAAAAATTAAGACAGCCTAAAGGCTGTCTTAATTTTTTGGTGACCCGTACGGGAATCGAACCCATGTTACCGCCGTGAAAGGGCGGTGTCTTAACCGCTTGACCAACGGGCCATATAAAAGGCGCAGTAAAAATTGCTGCGCCTTTATTTTGGTAGCGGCACCTGGATTTGAACCGG
>JAZLFI010000259.1:0-4197 GCA_045615725.1 Oscillospiraceae bacterium | reverse complement strand
AAATGGGGGAGGATACATGTCAAAAGAACTCATTCGCCTCGTCGATTTGAAGATGGCGTTTGACGACGAGATCGTTTTAGACGATATTAACCTGTATTTCAATGATAAGGAATTCCTTACGCTGTTGGGCCCGTCGGGTTGCGGCAAGACCACGACCCTGCGCATTATCGGCGGCTTTATCAAGCCTACGAGCGGCGACGTGCTTTTTGACGGCGAAAGGATTAACGATGTCCCGCCTCATAAGAGAAAGGTCAACACCGTTTTTCAGAAATACGCTCTGTTCCCGCACCTTGACGTGTACGAGAACGTTGCATTCGGCCTGCGCATAGTAAAGCCGAAAATCTCCGAGGAGGAGATTGATGAGCGCGTTACTGAAATGCTGGAGATAGTCAGCCTCAAAGGCTTTGAAAACCGCAAGGTTTCTCAGCTTTCGGGCGGTCAGCAGCAGCGTGTTGCCATAGCTCGTGCGCTTGTAAACAGACCCAAGGTGCTTTTACTTGATGAGCCTCTTGGTGCTCTTGACCTGCGCCTTCGCAAGGATATGCAGAACGAGCTTAAGAGAATTCAGCAGGCGATGGGCATCACTTTTATATATGTCACCCACGACCAGGAGGAAGCCCTCTCCATGTCCGACACCGTCGTTGTCATGGATAAAGGCCGCATCCAGCAGATAGGCACGCCCGAGGATATATACAACGAGCCGAAAAACGCATTTGTTGCGGACTTCATAGGCGAGAGTAATATTCTCGACGGCGTTATGCTTGAGGACAGACTGGTTAAGTTCTTCGGCAGGAAGTTTAAATGCGTGGACTTCGGCTTTGAGAAGAACGAGCCCGTCGATGTTGTAATCCGTCCCGAGGATATTGATATTGTTCCTCCCGATGACGGACACCTCTGCGGTACTGTCACAGCAGTTACCTTCAAGGGTGTTCACTACGATACCATAGTCGATTTTAAGGGTTTCAAGTGGCTTATTCAGACCACCGATTACCACCCCGTTGATTCCTATATCGGCATCCGCCTTGAGCCCGAGGATATTCATATCATGCACAAGAGCGAGTATTCGGGACTCTTCGGCGACTACAGCTCCTACTCCGCTGAGTACGACGAAATGGACGACCCCGACCTCTATCCCGAGAGCGAGGAGGGAACGGAAGAAGGAGCGGAGGGCAGTGACAATGAAGAGTAAATCTCTTGCCTCGCCCTACTTAGTGTGGATGGCACTGTTCACCATAGTGCCCCTTGCGATTGTCGCTTACTATGCCTTTACCGATTCTCAGACGGGCGCATTTACCATGGCAAATATCGCAAACTTGGGCAACTATATGCCCATACTCATAAAGAGCATCTGGCTTGCGCTTATTTCCTCGGTAATCTGCCTCGTTATCGGCTACCCCGTAGCATATTACATAGCGGGACAGAACGAAACAAAGCAGAGATTTCTCTATATGCTCGTCATGCTTCCCATGTGCATTTCGTTCCTGCTTCGCACCCTCGCATGGGTTGCGCTGACCGAGGATACGGGCATCATCAACAACTTCATCGTATCGCTTGGACTCAAGCCCCTGCCACTTATTAGAAATAACGGTGCGGTTGTCCTCGGCATGGTTTATAACTACCTGCCCTATATGATAATGCCGCTTTATACCGTTATCATGAAGATTGATACCCGCCTTATCGAAGCCGCGGAGGATTTGGGATGCAACGGCGCAAGCGTATTTAAGCGCGTTATCCTGCCACTGTCCGTTCCCGGAATTATCTCGGGATTTACAATGGTTTTCGTTCCCGCGGTATCCACCTTCTATATTTCACAGAAGCTGGGCTCTTCGGGCACAACACTTATCGGCGACGTTATCGAAAGCCAGTTCAAAACCGCATATAACCCCAATCTGGGCGCGGCGCTTTCCCTCATACTCATGGTGATGATATTCATCTGCATCGGAGTCATGAACCGCTTCAATGAGGATGAGGAGGTGATCACGCTGTGAATAAGTTCAACAGAGTGTTCACCGTTCTGGTGCTCATGTTCCTGTATGTCCCCATGATAGTTCTCGGCGTGGCATCCTTTAACAGCGGCATGGACGTTGCCGTTTTCAAGGGCTTTACGCTGAATAACTATAAGGAGCTTTTCCGCGACAGCGTTCTGCTGCCCCTGCTTTTAAACTCCGTAATCGTTGCGGTGCTGTCATCGATTATTGCAACCGTTCTGGGCACTGCTGCCGCAATCGGTATCCATTCCATGGGTCCGAAGATGCGGAGATTTACGATGAGCGTCACCAATATCCCGCTGACAAACCCCGAGATTGTAACCGGTGTTTCTCTTGCGCTGCTTTTTGCATTTGTTGGAACAATGCTGAAGATAAACAACATCCTCGGCTTTGCGACCCTGCTTATCGCCCACATAACCTTTAACCTGCCTTACGTAATTTTATCGGTTATGCCGAAGCTTCAGCAGATGGACCCCAATCTCGAGGAAGCGGCAATGGATTTGGGCTGCACTCCCGTCGAGGCGTTCTTCAAGGTCGTTATCCATGAAATTATGCCCGGCATTATCTCCGGCGCACTCATGGCATTCACCATGAGCCTTGACGATTTCGTCATCAGCTACTTTGTCTACGGCCCGAAGTTCGTAACACTTCCCGTGGAGATTTATAACTATACCAAGAAACCCTTACAGCCCAAGATTTATGCGCTGTTCACCCTGCTGTTCGTTGTAATTCTGCTTGTCATGGTTGCGATGAACCTTATGCAGGCCAAGGACGCGAAAAAGACCAGAGCAAACCGCGGACTTAAGAGAAAGCAGGTGGGAGTATGAAGAAAATTCTTCCGCTTATGCTCTGCATTGTAATGATGCTTTCAATCCTGCCCGTAACTGCCGCGGCAGAGCCCGTGACCATAAACGTCTACAACTGGGGTCAGTACATCTCCGACGGTACCGACGGTTATATTGATGTCAACAAGGCCTTCACCGAGGCGACGGGTATCGAGGTCAACTATATGACCTTTGAATCCAACGAAACCATGTACACCAAGCTCAAAACCGGCGGCAGCAGCTATGACATCATAATCCCCTCGGATTATATGGTAGGCCGTCTTATCGCCGAGGATATGCTTGAGGAGATTGATTTTTCCAACATCCCCAACTATAAGCTCATTGACGAGGCTTATAAGAACACGGCATACGATCCCGATAACAAGTATTCCGTGCCTTATACATGGGGCACTGTTGGCGTTATCTACAACAAGAAGTTTGTTGACGAGGCCGATATCGGCTCGTGGGATCTGCTGTGGAACAGCAAGTATGCAGGCAAAATCCTCATGTTCGATAACCCCCGCGACGCATTTGCAATATCCGAGCTTTTGCAGGGCATGAGCATTAACACCGAGAGTGAGGACGAACTGAGAAGCGCGGCCTACAAGCTCATCGAGCAGAAGCCTGTTGTACAGAGCTACGTCATGGACCAGATATTCGACAAGATGGAGCGTGAAGAGGCGTGGATTGCCCCTTACTACGCAGGCGACTATCTGCTGATGGCCGACGAAAACCCCAACCTCGGCTTCTATTTCCCGAAAGAGGGCTTTAACCTCTTCATCGATGCAATCTGCATTCCCAAGGGCTGTCAGAACAAAGAAGCCGCCGAGGCATATATAAACTTCCTGTGCTCGGCTGAAATCTCGGGTCAGAACCTAGACTACCTCGGCTATTCAACTCCCATAAGCAGTGCGAAAGAATACATGGATCCCTTGACAGCGGAAAGCGATATCGCTTATCCCAGTGCGGAAACCCTCGAGGGCGGTTCAGCGTTCATGTATCTTGATACCGCGACAAACCAGCTTATGGACTCCCTGTGGCTTGATGTTAAGACTCAGGGCGGCGTTGACACCTATGCAATCGTTTGCATGATTGCACTGGTTGTGCTCCTTGCGGCATACTTCATTATCCATGAGATAAGAAAGAAAAAACGCATAGCAAACCGCTGCAAAAAGTGGAAACAGTAATAAAAAAGCTCACCGATTTCGGTGAGCTTTTTCTTATTCGGTTATTACGGGAAGTCCCGTTATATAGCGGCGCATCATATCGAAAATATAGTTGCCCGATACTCTGCGGATATAGCTTCTTGTTCGGCGATTGCCCACATGAAGCTCGCGGACAAAAGTTCCGTCCTTGGTGGCAAGGGAAATGAAAACAGTTCCCAC
>JAZLFI010000258.1:0-5978 GCA_045615725.1 Oscillospiraceae bacterium | reverse complement strand
TTCCTTGAAGAAGTCGGTCATTGCCTCCTGAATGAACTTGTTGGTAATGGCCTTTTTGGTCTGGTTTTCATATGACGTCTGGGTTGAAAAGCAGTTTGTGACGATAACAAGGCAGTCCTGAACATCCTGGAAGCTTATCTTGGAATCGGTCTTGGAATATTTGCCGATCTTTTTAATGTATGCGTCAATTGCGGACACGAATGCGGGACGCACTGCCTTTTCAGGTGCGCCGCCGTGCTCCAGCCACGAGGAGTTATGGTAGTACTCCGTGACACTTACCTTATTGGAAAAACAGAATGCGGCGGAAATCTTGACCTTATATTCAGGCTTATCCTCTCTGTCTCGTCCTTTGCGTTCGGTCTGAACGAAGTGAGGCAATGTCAGAGGATTATCGTGTGCAATCTCTTTTACATAGTCGAGGATGCCGTTTTCGTAGACATAGTCTGTTACCTCAAACTTATTGCCGACCTGATTGCGGAATCGGAATGTAATTCCCGCATTGACAACGGCCTGACGGTGAAGAACATCGCGAAAATATTCCTCGGGAATATCAATATCGGTGAAAACCTCAAGGTCGGGGCGCCATCTGATAGTTGTACCCGTCTTTTTGCGGTCAGCCTCGCTTACCTTGAGCTCCTGACCCTTTTTGCCGACGACCTTGCCCTTTTTAAAAGCAAGCTCATACTTCTTTCCGTCGCGCCATACGGTTACATTCATATATTCGGACGCATACTGGGTTGCGCATGAGCCGAGACCGTTAAGACCGAGGGAATATTCATAGTTTTCGCCCTCATTGTTCATGTACTTGCCGCCTGCGTAAAGCTCGCAGAAAACGAGCTCCCAGTTAAAGCGCTTTTCGTTGGGGTTCCAGTCAAGGGGACAGCCGCGGCCGAAGTCCTCGACCTCGACGGATTTATCGGCATAGCGGGTCAGGGTTATAACATTGCCATAGCCCTCGCGTGCTTCGTCTATTGAGTTGGACAGAATCTCGAATACGGCATGTTCACAGCCGTCAAGACCGTCCGAGCCGAATATTACTCCCGGGCGTTTTCTTACTCTGTCCGCACCCTTAAGCTGGGATATACTTTCATTACCGTATTCTGCGGTAGTTTTACTCATTTCGCGTTTTCCTCTCAATACAACATCTAGTGTAGTTTACAGTAAAATTTGCATGCTTCATCAATTTATGTAGTATATTATAAACTTTCAAAAAAATCAAGAAAAATTCAAAGAAAACGGGGGCAGAATTATTCTGCCCCCTTCCGAAGAATGTTTACAAATTGTAATCATTTTGCTTCGGCTGACGAAATCGAGCTTTGGTTTTTCTCTCTTTGCCAAAGCGCTTCGCCCGATTATATTATGCGACCGTGTATGTCGGATACTCAAGGAAAATTAAGGCTGGAGCTTGTTTAAAACACGCATCTTAAGAATATAATATATTAAAACATTCTAAGGAGAAGCAAATGAAAAAGAGCAAATATGAAGCAAAAATGCTTAAACGCGAATACAATAAACGTGTTGCGGAAATGAAGCGAATACGCTCGGAGCTCCAATGCGCGTATTCAGTTTTCAATTCGGTAACCGACCCTGATATAATGGATGCTTGCATTTTTGAGATAAGTGCATTAAAATCAAGATATAACTATGCGGTCAATAACGTAAGACAGCTTGATTTAAATTAAGGAGAGTTCTATGCCCGATTTAGGTATTTCCGTATGCATAATAGCAGGACTTTTAATACTTCTGCTGTTCTTTAAAATACTGACAAAGCCAATAAAATGGATACTGAAGCTTCTGCTCAATGCACTTTTAGGTCTTGCGATTTTAGTTGTCGTTAACTATTTCGGTGCATTCGTCGGGCTTAAGATTACAATCGGTTGGATAAGCGCGCTGGTCGCGGGTGTTCTCGGTCTGCCCGGTGTCGTGCTCCTGCTTCTTATCGAAAACCTGCTTATATAATACATAAAAAAGCTCACAGTCATCTGACTGTGAGCTTTAAATTTATTTAAGAAGTTTAAGCGCTTCTGATATCTCATCAAATCGCATGAAATTTGATGCTTTTACCAGCACTGTGTCGCCTTTTTTAATCAGTTCGGGAAGCTTTGCGATAAGCTCATCGTTTGTATCAAAATGGACAGCATCAATAAGCTTTTCAGCGGCTTTGTGGGTATTTTCTGACCGCTCACCGCAGGTTATGAGAAGATTTGCTCCCTTTTCGACAACATATGCACCGATTTCTGCGTGAAGCTCCGCCATATTCTCGCCCATTCCAAGCATATCGCCAAGAACACAGACCTTTCTCCCCTCGCCATCAGGCATTGAATCAATGCCGCACTTTACGGAATCGGGGTTTGCGTTATAGCAGTCATCGATAAGGGTAATATATCCCGTGTCGATGATGTTTGCGCGTCTGCCTACTGTCACGTAATGAGAAATGCCGTTAATTATCTCTTCATCACTCAGTCCCATTTTAAGGCCTACCGCCGCGCCTTCAAGGGCGGCGTAAACCATATGCTGTCCGTATGCGGGAACGGTTACACGGAAGCGTCTGACGCCGCAGACGATATCACAGGATATGCTCTTAACGCCGTCAATACTGATATTCTCGGCTTTTACGTCAGCATTATCGCCTCTGCCGTATATTATGCGATTTTGCTTGCACTCATATGAGGCCAACAAATCATCGTCGCCGTTAAGGAAAACCGTGCCGTCATCAGGCATATATTCGAGCATTTCGGTCTTGGCCTTGAGAACGCCATTTCTGTCGTGGAGCTGTTCAAGGTGGGCATGACCAATAAGGGTATATACAGCCATGGTTGGACGCACCATCTTTGCAAGGCGCGTCATCTCGCCGAAATCGGATATACCCATTTCAATAACCGCGACATCATGTTCGGGGTTAATGCGGAATATGGTAAGCGGCACACCAAGCTCATTATTAAGGTTTTTCTCGGTTCTGAGAACATTGAACTTCTCAGACAGAACGGATGCAACCATTTCCTTTGCGGTTGTTTTACCTACACTGCCGGCAATTCCGATTACGGGGATATTGAATTTTGTACGGTAGCTTTCCGCAAAGCGTTTCATGGCGTTTTCTACGTTATCGACCAGGATAACCGCGCCGTCAACACCTTCAGGAATACGCTCGGCAAGACAGCATGCCGCACCCTGCAAAAATGCCTTTGACATAAAGTCATGACCGTCAACACGCTCGCCCTTGAATGCAACAAACATGCTGCCATCACATACCTGACGGCTGTCAATGCATACGGATGTCAGTTCAACATCCGGATTTTTGCAGTTAACAAGCTTTCCGCCACAGTAAACAGCGGCTTCAGCTACAGTTACATTTTTCATTTATACTTCTCCATGGATACGGCAATAATCTTTTCGCAGACTTCGCCGAAATTCATGCCCTGCTCTGCCGCCATCTGAGGAATTAAGCTGGTGGGGGTCATGCCGGGCAGAGTGTTTGCCTCAAGACAGTAAAGTTCTCCATCGGTTTCGTCCATAAGGAAGTCTGCACGGCAATATACATCCACCATAAGTGCCTGCATAACCTTTTCAGCAAGGCGCTGTACGCGGTCTGTATCCTCTGCGCTTATAGGCGCGGGGCATATTTCTTCTGTAAAACCTGCCTGATATTTGTTCTTATAGTCATAAAACCCGCTCTTGGGGATAATCTCGATAACGGGCATTGCCTTTCCGTCCATGATACCGACGGTCAGTTCTCGGCCCTTAACAAACTTCTCAACGAGAACGTGGTCTTCATATTTAAACGCAAGGTCAACGGCGGACTCATATTCCTCACGATTGTAAACAACGGATGTGCCGACGCTTGAGCCGCCCGAGCAGGGCTTTACAACGCAGGGGAAGCCGACTTCATCATAGGGCTTTTTGCCCGCTTCAAGAATAATTCCGGGAGGTGTGGGAATGCCGTTTGCTTTGAACTGAATCTTGGAAAGTTCCTTATTCATGGCAAGAGCTGAGCCAATATAGCCCGAGCCAGTATACTTTATACCGTACATATCAAGGGTTGCCTGAAGCTTGCCGTTCTCGCCCTCCTCACCATGAAGAGCGAGATAGCAGATATCCGCGGCTTTGCAGATATCAATTACATTTGCGCCGATACGGATGCCATTCGATTCCTCAAGAAGCTTATCAAGGTCGGGCGCTTCCTCGGATACGGAATATGTAAAATCAGCCTGTTCGGTTTCGAACAGTTCGTTTGCGTCCTGAAATTCGCCCTTATAGCCTAAGAAGATGTCAACAAGAACGACCTTGTGGCCTCTCTCACGGAGTGCGCGGGCAACACAGCTTCCGCTGGTTATGGATACGTCTCTTTCATTTGAAAGGCCGCCGCAAAGTACAGCAATTTTCATTTTATTGCCTCCATGTAAGAATTTATGACTTAAGTATAGCACAGCTTAGCTTTACAGGCAAATATATAATTTAAAAATATAGTGCAAATTCAGTGGTATTATGATATAATGCGTTTTTGTAAGTTTAGTTAAAGGTCGTATTGTTTATGAATTACATTGTGGTTGATTTAGAGTGGAATCAGGCCATGAGCTCTAAATCCTCCGTTTTCAACAAGCTCCCCATTAAACTCAGGGGTGAAATAATCGAAATTGGCGCCGTGAAGCTCACCGAGGATATGAAGCCCGCCGATGAGTTTACCATTGACGTAAAGCCTGTTTACTTTAAACGCATGCATTACAAGGTCAAGAAACTCACAGGCTTTGACAAGGAACGTCTTGCCCGCGGTGTCGGCTTCCCCGACGCATTTGAGCAGTTCAGGCAGTGGTGCGGCGAGGATGTCACCTTCCTCACATGGGGCTGTGATGACAAGGGCATCATGGAGCAGAACATCATTATCCACGACCTCGACTGGGACTGGATATCGGGCTGGATAAATCTTCAGCTTATATATAATATGCAGACCGACGGCGATAAAAATCAAAAATCGCTCGCAACGGCCATGGAGCACTTCGGCATTGAACAGACAAGAGTTGCGCACGACGCGCTCGGTGATGCCTACAACACCGCACTTGTCTGCTCAAATCTTGATATGGAAAAAGGCCTTGAACAGTATGACGAGGCATCGAGAGTGCTTTCCACCAAGACCCGCAAGGAAAATTCCCCGCAGGACGGTCCCGAGCCTCTCCAGCACCTTGTTTTCCCCGGCTATATAAGCAAGGCTGACGCATTCGCAGATAAAGAGCTTGTGTCCCTCGCCTGCCCGAAATGCGGCAAGGAGCTTCCCACTCAGCGCTGGGTCAATCAGGGCGACCAGCGCTACATGAACATCTTCACCTGCCCCGACTGCGGCGCATATCTCATGCGCATAAAGTTCCGTAAACAGGACGACGCAACATGGACTGCAAACCGTCTTATTTACGAGGCAGACGGCGAAATGCTCGACTTTTACCGCACCAAGGCCGCGCTTTCACGCCGCCGCGGCAGAGGTCATTCAAAAAAGAAGAAAAACCAGTTTATCAAATCACGGAGACGCTCAACGTGAAACACACGCCTGTAGATAACCAAGGTCGCTCGGGCACCTGCTGGTGCTTTGCCGGAACTGGTTTCGTTGAAGCCGAAATCCTGCGCATTTACGGCAAGGAATTCAACCTTTCGGAAATGTTCACCGTGCGCAATGCCTGGACTGAAAAAGTCTCAAAATTCGTCAACATGCACGGCAACAACACTTTAAGTCAAGGTGGCGAAGTGTGCGATGTGCTTTACATGATTAATAAATATGGCATGATGCCGGAGTCTGACTACACGGGCAAAGTCATTGGTGAAGAACGCCACAACCACGGCGAAATGAACGATGTCATCACTTCGTATGCTCGCGCCATCATCAAGAACGGCAACGGACATTTAAGCCCTGTATGGAAAAAGGTTTTGCCAGGCATGTTGGATGCCTACCTCGGCGAAGTGCCTGAAAACTTTACCGTTGACGGCAAGCAATACAC
>JAZLFI010000257.1:0-10917 GCA_045615725.1 Oscillospiraceae bacterium | reverse complement strand
GGTATAAGCCGCCAGGAGGCCTACGACAAAGGCATGGAGCTTCTGCGGCAGGTAGGACTGTCCAACCAGGCACTGCGCTTCCCGGACGAGCTTTCGGGCGGCCAGAAGCAGCGCGTTGCTATCGCTAGAACGCTCGCCATGAACCCCGAAATCATCCTCTTTGACGAGCCCACCAGCGCTCTTGACCCCACAATGGTCGGTGAGGTGCAGTCGGTCATCAAGAGGCTTGCCGAACAGGGCCTCACGATGATGATAGTTACCCACGAGATGAAGTTTGCCCGCGACGTTTCCAACCGCGTTTTCTACATGGACCAGGGCGAAATATACGAGCAGGGAACTCCTGACGAGGTGTTCGAACACCCACAGAGAGAGCGCACCCGCAGATTTATCAAGCATCTCAAAGCTTTTGAAGAACGCATCACGTCCAAAGACTTTGACTTCCTCGGAATAAATACCCGCCTTGAAGAGTTCGGCAGAAGCCATATGATGAATCAGAAGACTATCGTCGGCATGCAGACCGTTTTTGAGGAGCTGTGCGTGGAGACGATTTTACCGAAGCTGGAAAAGACGGATATGCGCGTTACCGTGGAATATTCCGAGGATACGAGCCATGCACAGATGCGCGCCTATTACAACGGAGGCTTCGATGCGACGGAAGATATGGACGCGATTTCGGAAAAACTGCTTGAAAACGTCTCTGTCGAAACCGAGTATATGGCATCAGACGATCCGGAGTTTACCGACTGTGTAAAAATCAAATTGAAATAATAAAAAATACCGCAGTTGAAATTGTATCAACTGCGATATTTTTTTGTCGCGGAGGAGAGATTTGCCCCCACTGCCTTAGGGTTATGTATTTATGCTCCTCACTACATATTGCTTGACATTGTCTCTTACAGCTTGATGTCACGCTGCTGAGCATCGTAATGCTTGTTGAGCATGGGACGGATGACGTAGAAGATCAGCTTGTTATCAAGATTCCACCAATATATCAGCATACTTGCGGGAATCAGAGAAAGTGCAATTATAAAAAGTTTCTTCATGGCAGTTACCATCCTTCGTTATCGTCAAAGTCCAACAGAGTTTCGTCAAGCGGCTTCTCCTGCAAAACGGAGCTCATAAATTCATTTACCTGCTGACGCATATCGTTTCTGCTTATGGTGCGGTGGTCAAACATATCGTTGGAGACCCACATGAGCTTGATGTCAGGATATTCTCTGCTTTTTTCCGTGATCATGCCGGACATTCCCAATGCACCCTTGCAGGTTATATCGTCGTTTATCATGATGATGTCGCAGTTAAACCTGTGGGCGTATTCGAAGACCTCAAGCATATGTTGCCATCCGCCTGTAAGATGGCGGCGCATGATGCCGTGCTCGTGGTTTTTGGCAACGCCTAAAAGTGCGGAATCAAGGCTCGAGGTATCGATTATTACATTGCCCTCCACATTGAACATCTGTGCGACGGTCAGTATGCCCCAGCAGTTATACATCCAGTTGGGATGGTGCAGGTAATAGCAAGGGGAGCCGCCCCAGAAGAGTGCTCTGTGCCGCGCCTTGGGGAAGCAGTTTACTTTTTCTCTGTAAGCTCTTTCCGCGATTTTAAGGCACTTTTCGTGTGCGCTTGTTATGTATTCAAACTTTCCGCCGGAAAATGCGTAACCGAACATATGGATAAGCATATTTGTGGTAACGCCGAAGGGAGTGTACTGAGTTGTGAGATAATCCCATGTCTGGAGCTCGCTTTCGACCTCGGCGTTGTGCTTTTCCATCATTTCCATGAAGTACTTTTCGTCAAAAGCCTCGCCGGTCTGCTCCTCAATGAACGCCAGCGTTTCCTTCATTTTCATCACAGCGTATTTGTCGATGCTCTCATCTTCCCAGCGCATGGGTATCCCCATCAGCATTGTGGGAAGATTGATGCGTCTTGCCATGACCTGCGTGTTCATGGTGGAGGAGTCGCAGGGCAAATTGTTTACCAGAAGGCATTTGCCGCACAGGGCAAAGTCGTCGGCAATGGCCACACCTGCGCCGGAGGAACTCAGGCGGCAGGAATCGGCGGGAAGCCCATGTTTCTCCATGAGGTCGATGTAGTGAGGCACAAGGGTCTGATCGACATAGGTGCCGAGAATTCCCTGAAATGTTTCCAGAGGAAGCACCTTCAGATTTGGGAAGCCCGATACGATCTCCGTGGGCATCGCCTGCTCGGTCAGTACCTGACGGTCAGCGTAGCTGTTTTCACCTAAGCGGCGGTCACCCTTAAGCACCTCAGGAATGAGGTCAACGGCGCCCTTCATGATGGCGTGCATATATTCGTGTGCAACCTGAAGGGCGGGTCCGCTTAAGCCTTCAACGCACTTGTCAACAAGATGCAGCGCGGAAAGATAGGAGCCCATCCATCTGTATTCAAGGATTCCCTTGACAACGCGCACTGGTGCGGAGGCGACGAACTTGACGAGATAGCCCACGTTTATGAGCCACTGAATGTAGTCATAAGCGGTGTTTGACAGACCTCTCCATTCGCGATGCTTTGCGATACCGGTCTTGTCATAAAATCTGTTGCTTGAACAGTCTTTGTTATAGTAGGGCTTCAGCATTTACTTTTCGCCTCCCTGAATTTTCTTGATCTCCAGGCTTTCAACGAAGGCCTGAAATCTCGTGCGAAGCTGTCCTGCGGATGCCATGTTGTATTCCTTTTCCACGCCTATTGTGGGAATGTTGTA
The DNA here is from genome assembly GCA_045615725.1 of Oscillospiraceae bacterium. Taxonomy (GTDB): domain Bacteria; phylum Bacillota; class Clostridia; order Oscillospirales; family Oscillospiraceae; genus F23-B02. The sequence continues at coordinate 8,195 of JAZLFI010000257.1, read as the reverse complement.
TTCATTCATCATGATTTCGCAGCCGAGAACTTTTTCGTATGACCAGAATTCGCAGAATTTCATCTGCAGATAGATGATACCGTCGGCCTTGTAATCTTTTACAAGCTGCGCAAGCTGCTCTCTGCGCTCCCCGCTTTTGCTATGGCTCATGAAGCGCGGGCATTTGCTTGTTTCAAGATAGTGTCTTGCTATTGCCGAAAGCGGTGTTTCGCCCTTCCTGATTTCAATTTTCTCTCTGCCGGGAATAGAGCCGTAGCAATAGCGGTCAGCGACAACGTAAATGCCGCAGCTTTCAAGGAGCTTTGTGAACTCGGGATCATCGACCTCGGAGCCCGTGAGAACGATCCTCGCTCTGTAAGACGGCGAGGGATCGACCTTGCGCTGTTTTACCTCTTTGAGGGTTTCAAGCAGCGTGTCTTTTATGAGATATTGCGGACAGCATTCTGAAACAAGCTGGAGAACATGGAATTCGTAGCTTGTTATGGGCGGATTGGGGAGCTTGCGCATTTCACCGAGCTCGGTAATGATATCGCAGATCTCGTTGTGGTCCACAATGGCCTGTACTATCGCCTCATCGGAAATGTCGATGCCGTATATGCGGCTAAGCGGCTCAAGAACAAGCCTGCGAAGCTGTTCCTCGTACTGCCTGAGATAGTAGTCCGTGACCTCAAAGGGAACGTCTATCATGGTCAGATAAAAATCGGGAGTATTCTTCACAAGGTCAAGCATCTCAAAATGCTCGTGACTGCGGTGCATCATCTGACAGGTCTCCGAGGATACCAGCGCCGACAGGAAATTGTATCCGCCCTCGATGCCGCGCTCCAAAATGCTTCTTGAAAACGGGCAGGTCTTGTTGGACATATAATATGTACCCACATCGGTCTCGCCCGTTCCGGGTGCTCTCAGTCTGACGGAAAAGCAGTCCGGGAGATTGAGCAGTACCTCGGGCACGAAATAGCAGGTAAAGCCGAGCGCGCGTTTGCCCTCGGATACCGCTTGCTTCACCAGCTCGTTGTCCGCGCTTTGAAGCAGGTTTTCAAAGTAAATCATATGTTTCAGGTCTTTCACAACAGCCCTCCTAGAATCAGATATCCGATAAATGTACTATCTTTTCCATGCGCCGACTTTTTCTACAGAGCCGTCGGAGATCCTTACTCTCCTGACTGCACCGCCGTCAACCTTAGCAGACCTTTTTCCCGGAAACATTGCGGTTCCGCTGATGCCGAGATCATCATCTACAAAGGCATCAATTGTTAAGGTCATTCCGAATGCGTCAACCTTGTAGTTATACCTGCCGTCAACAATTTTACACTCGTACAAAGGATGCTTTTTGCCCAGCAATTTTAAATATCCGTGATAAGTGTCGACGGTATCATGTATAAGACATCCTTCGAGATTGAACTTACCGACGAAGCAGTCAAACGGGTGTTCCGTATAATACTCATATCCCAGCTCAAAAATCATTTTGCACCTCTCATGTAAATATATAAATCACTCAGAAACATAATTATATAATCAAGAAAAGCGTTCCTGTATTATTTACCTATTGCGTCTTTGATGCTTCTTACGGCGATCCTGCCTGCGCGTTTGACGGCATAGGTTGCAATGGGAACATACATCTTGTCGATGTTCGATAGCTTGTTGCTTTCCGGGTGGTCGCGAGTGAGGTGGATTGCATCAAATTCACATCTCGTGGTGCAAAGTCCGCAACCTATGCACCTGTTCGTATCCACGACGGAAACACCGCAGCCGAGGCAGCGTTTTGCCTCCGCCCGGACCGCTTCCTCGATGAACACAAGGCGGTCATCGTGCATGCTCAGCGCCTTTTCCGGGTCGCGGCAAACAGCATGGCGGGGATGAGTATCAAAGCTGCCGGGCTCAATTATGACATTGTTTTTATCAAGCTCTGTATAGCAGCGAAGATCGCGGGCAATTGTCAGGCTCTGACCGGAATGCACGAAGCGATGCAGTGATATTGCACCCTCGCGGCCTGCCGCAATTGCATCAATTGCAAACTTCGGACCGGTATATACATCACCGCCCACGAAGATATCGAGTTCAGCAGTCTGATAGGTGACGACATCTGCCTCAGCGGTGTTTTTCTTTCCTTTGACGAGTGCGCCGGTATCAAGACCGCCCCAGTCGATCACCTGACCGATGGCGGGCAGAACGGTGTCACACTCAACAGTGCCGCTGTCGCATTTGAGCGCGGATACTTTGCCCTCACCGAGTATCGCCTCGGGCTTATGCTCAAAGACAAACTTTATACCCTCCGCCTTTGCCTCTGCGACTTCTTCGGGGTCTGCGGGCATATCAGCTTCTTTTCTGCGGTAGACAACGGTGACGTCGGAACCGAGGCGCACTGCTGTGCGTGCAACGTCTATTGCAACGTTACCGCCGCCGATAACAACGACCTTCTTGCCCAGCTTAACCTTGTTTCCAAGGTTTACTTCACGGAGGAAGTCGATGCCGCCCAGAACACCGTCGAGGTCTTCACCGGGAACACCCAGCTTTGCACTCTTTTGCGCACCGATGGCAACATAGAAGCCCTTGTAACCGTCTTCTCTCAGTTGAGCAATGGTGACATCCTTGCCGATCTCAACACCCATTTTGAAGTTAACGCCCATTTTGCGCAGCACATCGATTTCGGCTTCAACAACATTTTTTTCAAGGCGGAAGGATGGGATGCCCAAAGTGAGCATGCCGCCGGGAACGGCATTTTTATCGAAAACAGTCACGTTTTCATAGCCCATCTCTGCGAGGAAGTAGGCGCAGCTGAGACCTGCAGCGCCTGCACCGATGATTGCAATTTTTTCGGTATAGGGAGTTGTGCTGCCTTTGTGATAAATCTTTTTAGGTATGTATCGGGTTTCCTCGTTCAGTTCTTTGGACGCGATAAACTTTTTTATCTCATCAATGGCGACCGCACGGTCAATTTTGCCGCGAGTGCAGGCATCCTCACATCGACGGTTGCAGATGCTGCCACAGACAGCGGGGAAGGGATTGTCTTTCTTGATGAGCTTCAGCGCGTCCATGTATCTGCCCTCGGCCGCCATTTTCACATAGCCCTGAACAGCAATGTGGGCAGGGCAGGCCGCCTTGCAGGGAGCTGTGCCGGATTCGTGGCAGGTGACGCTGTTGTCCTCGCGGTAATTGGGGTTCCACTTATCTTTCCCCCATGCTCTGTCTGCGGGTATAATTGCCTTGGGATACTGTACGGGCCCGTTCTTTGTGCAAAGCTTCTGACCCAATTTCGCGGCACCGGCAGGGCATACTTCGGCACATTTGCCGCAGGCAACGCACTTGTCGGCATCGACATGAGCACGATATGCCGAGGAGGAAAGATTGGGTAGGTTGAAGTACTGACTTGTCCTGATAGCGCGGCAGGAGCCCAGATTGCAGTTGCATATGCAGTTTACCTTATCTGCTCCGTCAACTCGGTTAATCTGGTGAACATAGCCATTTTCCTCGCATCGTATAAGCTGTGATTCAATCTCTTCTCTTGTAACATAACGGCCGAGACCGGTTTCAACAGCAAAGTGAGCAAGATCACCCAAAGCTATACAGCAGTCGTCTGCCAGCTCACCGCAGCCGCCTTCAAGGTTTTTAGCGGTCAGGCGGCATACGCAGGGCATAAGGGCAAAGTGGCCTTCGGCCCTGTCGAGCCAGTAGGATATGTGTTCGAGATCGATGACCTCGTTATTGTTGGGGATCGCCTTTTCCACAGGAATCGCCTGCATGCCGACACCTGCACCGCCGGGAGGCACGAATTTTCCGACGCTTGCAATGGGCATGAATGTCATTTGGTCGAACATGTGAATGCACTTTTTGCTGCCGGGACGCTCTAAGGCCTCGTGTAGAGCAGTCCATTCGCCGCAGCCGATGACGAAGTGAGGAACATACCACTGCTTGTGGTGGTCTCCGTTTTCCCAGTCAAACTCCAGCAGACCGATCTTTGCCATCTCGTTAAACTTCTGCAGGATATAGTCTTCATCCTTCTTGAGTTTTTTGGCGATCTCGGCAGGAGTTCTCGGCTTGCGTCTGCCCATGGCGAGGGCAATTTCAGCCATTTCATCGGTGACAACTGAGGAGAGACCTATGTATTCAGGGGAATCCTTGGTGATTTTTTCAATTCCCGCAATTACCTCGGCTCTGTCGGTTATCATCTTACCGAGCTTACAGATGAGTTTTCTTTCTTCAGACATTTTGTTACTCCTTCCCTGCAAAGTCATATTTACTTTGCCACGTACCCACTGATTCTTCTTTACCGTCAGAAATGCGTACACGCTTATATGCGCCGCCGTAGAATTTCATGGGGTCCTTGCCCTTTGTATAGCCGAAGCCGTCAAGGGAATGGCTTTCGGAAAGATGGGCCTCAATGATGATCTTCAAGCCTATGGCACGGATCGCGTATCTGTAATTCCCGTTTACGATCTCGGCGTCAAAAACCGGTCTTTTCTTTCCCAGCACGTGGAGCCACCCGTGATATTCCGTTGGCGAATCCTGCACGAACCAGCCCTTGATCCTCAAATCGCCCAGAAAACTTTCGGCGATGTTATCGGTATAGTATTCGTAGCCCTGTTCGAAAATCATGTCAGTTTCCTTTCGGTATCTCCATGGGGCGGCGCTCAATGCGGTCATAGACCTTTTCCATCACAGGCTGGATTGCCGCCATGGCTTTCATGTCAAGATTAAAAAAGTAAATTACCAGGCTTGCTGCGAAAAGGGATGCGCCAACAGCTCCTGCGGTGAGCGGTATTTTAATAAGCTTATTCATATCCTGTCTCCTTACCATGCGTTGTCGTCCTCGATTTTTTCGAGTGACGGGTCAAGGGGCTCTTCACCGAGAACGGTGTGCATATAGAGGTTGACATTATCGCGCATATTCTGTCGGTTTGCCTTGCGGGGGTCAAGCAGCGCATGAGGCACCCAGATGACGTGGATTCCACGTTTTGCAGCCTCTTCCTCATATATGCCGTGCCAACCGGTGAGTGCCTTGCATGCCATCTGCTCACACATGATGATCATGTCCATGCGAAACTCCTCGCAGAAGCGCCACACGTCGTCAACTCCCAGACGGAAACCGCCCTCGGAGCGATTGCGCATTATCATCTTCACGTAGAGGTCGGCAAGGTCATACATGGCCTGCTCTCTGTTTTCGGGGGTGTCGGTATCGGCGTAAATTTCCGTTGAGGTGAGGTTCAGCATATGGGTTATGCCCACGATGCCCCAGCAGTTCAGGAGCCAGTTGGGAAACGCCGTGTAGAACTCTCCCTGCACGCCCCATATAAGCGCGCGGTGGCGGATTTCCGTTGCCACGAGCTCCCTGTTCCTGTAACCCTCATACATGATGTCCCGTATCTTTCGGTCAAGCTCCAGATACTCCGAGCTCTCGGCATTCAGCATACGGGTATAGTAAATATCGCGGTACAGATTTATGTTGTTCTCCGGCACCTGCGGATAAGGTGTTTTGTTTATTTCCAGTATCTCAAGGAAGATGCGGGTCTGCTCATTGAGCATTTTCATATTCTCGAAATAAGCCTTCCAATCCCACTTTTCCCCGGTCTGCTCCTCGATAAAGCGAATAGCGGCGCGGATCTCATCTGCAGCGTATTCAAGTATCAGCTCATCCTCGATATGCTCGGGCGCGGCGATGGCAAAACTGGGCTTACGATAGCGCCAGTCCTCAATTCCGTTGCCCATCAGGGAGGAGTCGCAGGTGGTGTTGCAATGGAGCATACATTTGCCGATATCAAAAACGTCGTCGTTGAGGCACATTCCCAGCTCTGCCTTGGGCATGGTGCATACGTCGCCCGTAATGCCGAACTCCTCGGCCTTGTCGATGTAAAATATCTGCGAGTCCTTGGAAACGGCGCAGAGGGCGAAAACACCGGCAACCTGCGGGCACATGAAGTGGAGATTCGGGAAACCGAACATGATCTCCTCCATCATGTTTTCATCCATGATGACCATTTTGTCGCTGAGCGCCTTGTCGCCACCGATGTTCTGGTCGGCCTCCAGCATCATGGTCATGGACTTTACAAGCTGCTTTACGATGAAGCCGAATTCCATGTGGGAAAGCCGAAGCTGCTTACCGCGCAGACCCTCGGTGCAGCGGTCGATAAAGTCGGGCGTTGCCACGTAGTTAAGCATCCAGCGATAGCGGAAAAATCCTTTCAGGCACTGCTTGTTCATAAGGAATTTGAAAAGAGTAGCCCAGGTCTGAAGCCAGCATTTGTAGTCATACCAGGTGTCGGAAAGCCCACGCCATTCACGGCGCACCCTTGTTTTGCCGCCCTTATAGAAACTACCGAGAGGCTCGCTGTTTATTTTCTTTCCCATCAGAGTTTACCTCCCTGAAGTTTTTTGATCTCAATGCTCTCCACGAATGCCTGCACCCTCGTGCGTATCTGTCCCGATGAGCCCACGACGTAGGGCCTGTCAATGCTGAGAACGGGCCAGCCGTAATCCTTCGTGAGTATAAGGCTTGCGCCGGCTCTCTCGTAGGGCCAGAAGTTGCAGAAGTTCATCTGCTGGATTATGATGCCGTCTGCCTTATATTCCTTCGCAAGGCTGTCAAGGTATTCCTTGCGAGCGGCAATGCGGTCGTTGTCCATGTATCTGGGGCATTGACACTGCATAACATAGTGGCGGCAAATCTGCTCAAGTACATCTTCTGTATCATTAAGTTCAATGGGAGTTCTGCCCGGAAACGCGCCCAAACAATGGCGGTCTGCCACAACGGCCGCACCGGAGTCCTCAATGAGCTTCACAAAATCCGGATCGTCGATTATGCTGCCCGCCAGCACTGTTCTTACGCGGCAGCTCTTTTCCTTGTCGGGCTTTCTGGTTTTAAGCTCCTTTGCCGTTTCTCTGAGTTTGTCCTTAACCAGATACCACGGCGCACAGAAGCTTGCAAGACACAACACGGCAAACTCATAACCCGTAATTGTGGGATTGTCAAGCTTGCGGTATTCACCGATCTCATTTATAAGTGCGCAGATCTCGTTGTAGCTTTTGACCGCCTCCCGAAGCGCATCGTCGGAAACGTCTATGCCGAAAACCTCGTTCAGCTTATCCAGCACACGCGCCCTGCACATTCTCGTCATATGACGCACGGCGTTTTCATCCGCTTTCATGGGCGTGTCAACGTGAGCGACGAAAAACTTTTCACTGTTTTTGTCGCAGGTGTGCAGCTTTTCAATGTTCTCAATGCAGCTTGTCATCTGGGAGCAGGCAAAAGGCTCGATGATGCAGTCGAGAAAACTGAATCCGCCTTCAAGACTGCGCTCCAAAAGTGCACGGGTAAATTCGCAGTTGAAGCTCGACATGTAATAGGTGCCCATCTCCATTGAGTTTGTACGTGGTGCGCGGAGCTTGACGGAAAAGCAACCGGGCAGATTTAGCAGAACTTCCGGCATCTGATAACACACTGTGCCAATGCAGATATTGCCGTCGGAACGGGCTTTATCAATGAGTTCGTTGCCGCTGTCCTGCAGAAGGTTTTCAAAATACAAAAGGTGCTTGAGGTCTTTCATGCGCATCTCTCCTGTCTTTTTTATTTGTGAATACATCTTATAAAAAACAAAAAACGCCCACAATAGCACTATTACATATTCTAAAATACTCACAAAAAATGTGTTTTCCTTTTGACGGCAAAAATGCGCTGTGTGTTTTTTGCTTGAATACACATATAAAAAACTGTCCGATTTTTTCGGACAGTTTTTGGATTGCTGTATTTTACTTCATAGTTATAAGTTGGTTAATGGTTTAGTAATACTGAAATGATATATGGGGTGGCTTTACAAGGGTTAAAGTAGCCTGCATTTTGCGTGTAATGCGGTGTCTGAATACATGGATTTTTACTACTTAAACTTTCACACTTTTGCACTTTATACTCACCTTTTTCCCACTCGGGCAATTTTGGGTTAATAAAGTTGCCTTAAAAAGCTCCGAAACAAGAAAAACCGCCGAAGATTTTCGGCGGTTTTTTGGTTTCAAAGGAGGGGAGGGGAGGTGGACCCACGATCTTAGGGTTATGTGGATAATAAGATTACCGCAGTTGAAATTGTATCAACTGCGGTATTTTTTTGTCTGATTAGTTCCAAAAGTATACCAGAGGATTTCTCGCAAGTTGGAACCCCTTAATCCAGTTTGAAGAAATAACCGTTGCAATCAAAAGGACTGCTTTCGCC
>JAZLFI010000256.1:0-2315 GCA_045615725.1 Oscillospiraceae bacterium | reverse complement strand
AGAGATAATACTTATCGTTAGAGGCAAGATAGCGCTTCCCCTGAATGTCGTACCGACGGACTTTATAGAAAGCAAAGGCGTTGCACAGGTACTTGATATAGGCGCTGACGGTGCGGTCATTCGTCTTGAAATCCTCTTTTGTAAACGCCGCTGCAACGCTTCTCGTAGAGGTCAGGTTGGAGATATTGTCGAGCATAAAGTCGCAGAGCCGATCCATCAGCGGCATATTGCGGATCTTATATTTCTGCCGGATGTCCCGGACGATCAGCGTGGAAAACACATCGGAGATATAGTTGTACTTTGCCTCCGGCGTTTTGTAGAGATACGATCCGGACATACCGCCCTCCTGAATATACCGGGTAAGCGCGCTGTATTGGTCGGTCAGCTCAAAATACTGCATGAATTCCGCAAAGGAAAACGGATAGACCTCGATCTCGAAAGTTCTGCCGGTGAACAGCGTCGCAAGGTCAGAGCTGAGCAGAAAGGCGTTAGAGCCGGTGATATAGATGTCGTACCTTTCCGAGGCGTGGAAATTGTTGATCGCCTTTTCAAAGCCTTCGCACATCTGCACCTCGTCGATCAGGATGAAATTCTGCTTGCCCTGAACATAGGCACTCTCTACATATTCGTTGAGCTTGTGGTACTCTGCAAGCGCCTCAAATTTGCTCAGGCTGTAATTGATGTGTATGATGTTGGCGTCGGCAATATTTTCCGTCACATACTCTTTGAACGCCTCCAGCAGCTTCGATTTTCCGCTGCGGCGCACACCGGTGATAACCTTGATATCCGGCGTTCCGAGCGCGTCTTTTAGTTGGTCGAGATAAAAATCACGGCGAATCAGTTTCATAATGTCTACCTCCGTTTGCGCTTAGTATAACAAATCTATTTCGCAAAATCAATCAATTTTAGAAAATGCGAAATAAATAATTTTGACAAAAAGACGACCGGAGCAAATCTTGCAAGCAACGTCTGTGCTGCAGCACAGACACTTTTCAGGGGAAAACATCCCCTGATACCCCTGTTTCGATGAGAGCACACTATCACATATTTGCTATTGAACGGTTCTAATGAGTGCTTTATAATTTTGTTATATGGATACCGCAAAAGCGAAGCGGACAAGTACATCTGGGAAATCGATGAAGAAGCCGCGGAGGTTGTGCGAAAGATCTTCAAGCTCTGCATCTCCGGCCTCGGACCCACGCAGATCGCCAAAAGACTGCAAGCTGAGAAGATTATGACGCCAACTGAGCATTGGATGAGCATCGGGAGAAAGTGTTCTGCCGCGCCTGCAAAGCCCTTCAACTGGTGCCCCGCAACGGTTTCGGATATTTTATCCAAACGGGAATACTGTGGCGACACGGTCAATTTCCGAAGCACCACGAAGTCTTTCAAGAACAAGACGAAGATCGACCTGCCGGAGGAGGATTGGAAGGTCTTTCCCGATACCCATCCGGTAATCGTCAACCGGGAGGATTATGCCCTTGTGCAGGAACTGCGTTCCCATCGGCGCAGACCGGCAAAAACGGGTATCGTCAGTATGTTCTCCGGACTTCTCTACTGTGCCGATTGCGGGCAAAAGCTCTATTACAGCGCAACCGGAAACTATAAGCGTGAGCAGGCCAACTTCTTCTGTTCGACCTATCGCAAGGACAGCGAGCAATGTTCGTCTCACTTCATTCGGGAAAAGGTCGTTTCCGAGCTGGTGCTGAAAAGTATGCAGCAGACCTTCCGGTTTGTTCAGATGTTTGAGCGCCGATTTGCGCAGCGTCAGATGGAAAGCTACGGCGAAGAGCAAAAGAAAGAGCTCGCCGCCAAGAAGCGGGAGCTTGTAAAGGTGCAAAAGCGTATTGATGAGATCGACAGTCTGTTTCAAAAGATTTATGAGGACAATGCTTCCGGCAGGATCACGGATGAACGGTACGAAACGCTTTCTGCCTCTTACGAAAAAGAGCAGTCTGATCTGAAATCAAAAGTGCCGGAGTTGGAAAATTATCTTACGACCATCAGCGAAAATACTGCAAGCTTGGAGCAGTTTATTGCAAAGGTCAGAGCGGTTACCCGTCCGACAGAGCTGACGCCGGAACTGGTACATGAGTTCATCGAGAAGATCATCGTTTCTGAGGCAAGGTACATCGACAACAAGCGTTATCAGATCGTAGACATCTACTACAAAGGCGTTGGCATGATCAAGGGCCTTTCTCCCGAAGAGATGGAAGAAGCATTTCAGGAGGGCGAAAGGCGCAGAGGATATGAAAAAGCCGATGCAGCAAACGCCGCATCGAAGTCGGATCGTAGCCATGTCGTTCTGTGAGCCA
>JAZLFI010000255.1:0-14342 GCA_045615725.1 Oscillospiraceae bacterium | reverse complement strand
AACGACGGTATCGACTCTGACGGGCTTTCCGTTTTCGTCATACTCAACGGTGACCTGAGTCTTGCCGTCGGGACGGAGATAGTCAACGAGTCCCTGCTTTCTTACGTCTGTAAGGCGCTTTGCCATCTTGTGGGAAAGGCTTATTGCAAGGGGCATAAGCTCCTTGGTTTCGTTGCATGCGTAGCCGAACATCATGCCCTGGTCGCCTGCACCGTTATCGAGCTCGGTATCGCCTGATTCCTTTGCTTCAAGGGATTTGTCAACGCCGAGAGCGATATCGTCCGACTGCTCGTCAATATTGGTGATGATGCCGCAGGTCTGGCAGTCGAAGCCGTACTTTGCGCGGTCATAGCCGATATCCTGAATTACGTCGCGGGCAATCTTTGCAATGTCGATATAGCAGGTGGTGCTGATCTCGCCCATGATGTGGATGAGGCCTGTGGATGCGGTGGTTTCGCAGGCAACACGACCCTCGGGGTCTTCTGCTAAAATTGCGTCGAGGACGGCATCGGAAATCTGGTCGCAGATTTTATCGGGATGTCCCTCGGTTACGGATTCGGATGTAAACAGTCTTTTGCTCATTTTCTTTTCCTCCAGAAATATTATTCTGAACACTCTCGCGTTATCTAATAAAAAACTCCGTCGGCATGCCGACGGAGTCTGAAATCAGGTTTTGTCCTCATCTTTCGATAATCACCGCCGGATTTAGCACCTTGCGTTTGCAGGTTGCCGGGCTTCACAGGGCCGTTCCCTCCACCACTCTTGATAAGGTGTTCAGTTGCGAAAAGTATAATAAACAATAAATGTAGATATGTCAAGGGGTTTTAAGAAAAAATGTTTTTCCTGCAGAAAGCAAACATTGACACTTCCATTTTAATGTGTTATAAATATTAGGCACAATTTATATGGAGAGTTACCGAAGTGGTCATAACGGGGCGGTCTTGAAAACCGTTAGGCGGCAACGCCACAGGGGTTCGAATCCCTTACTCTCCGCCAAAAGAGGAAGGACAGTCTTTAGACTGTTCTTCTTTTTTTGTAGGAAAAGAAGAAGCACCCTTACGGATGCTCCCCCTTCGGTTAAATATATGCAGTTATGCTTATATCATTTTCTTAATTACATCTGCAAGGATTTTGACGCCCTTTTCGATTGCCTCGTTGGTGGAGTTGGAGTAGTTAATGCGCATGGTTCGAACATCGCGCTCGTACTCATAGAACGGATCGCCCGGGCAAACCGCAACGCCCTGTTCAATAGCAGCTCTGTATACATCGACAGCTTTTACGCCTTCGGGCATGGTTGCCCACATGAACATGCCGCCCTCGGGCTTGGTGAACTCAACTTCCTCGGGGAAGTATTTTTCCATGCACTCTGTCATGAATTCAGCCTTTTCCTTGTAAAGGACTCTGGTTTTCTCTATATGCGCGTCGAGGTCATTGTCCTCGAGGAACTGAGCAAGCACCATCTGGCCGAATATATTAGTGTGCAGGTCCATTGTGGACTTATAGGCAAGGAGCTTTTCGCGGACGGTGGGCTCTTTGCATGCAATCCAGCCGAGGCGCATACCGGGTGCGACAATCTTGGAGAAAGTGCCGAGCATGCAGCACTGTTCGCCGAGGAAGTAGCTGAAGCTATGACCTGCCTCGCCTGAGAATCTCAGCTCGCCATAGGGGTTATCTTCGAGAACCATGATGTCGGTGCCTTTAAGAACTTCGGCAACCTTTACTCTGACTTCCTCTGTGTAGGTCAGACCTGTGGGGTTCTGGAAGTTTGGAATTACGTAGATGAACTTGGGATTATGCTCTTCGACGGTCTTTCTGAGCTCTTCAACATCAAGGCCGTCGTTATTCAGGGCGACGGGCAGAACTACGGGATCATAAAGATGGAAGGTCTGGAGTGCGGCAAGGTAACTGGGGCTTTCAACCATAATCTCATCCCCTGCATCAATCATAACTGCAGAGAACATATCCAGTGCCTGCTGGGAGCCGTTGGTTATAATAATATCCTCAGGAGCAAAATCGAGATCCATCATCTTCTTATAACGATCGCAGATATACTGGCGCAGAGGTGCATAACCCTGAGTACCGCTGTACTGCAGAGCAATAACGCCATTTTTCTCAAGCACCTTGCTTGCCGCATCGTTCATTGCATCTATGGGGAACGAAACGGGATTGGGCAGACCACCTGCAAAGGAAATCAGGCTGGGGTCAGCCGCTGCTGCAAGTATGCTGGACAGAAATTCTGCCTGGAAATCCGGCTTTGACATACGATTGGAAATTTTGATCTGCATATTTTTTACCTCCATAATAAAAAAAGCCCGCGCCTCTCAAAGGTAATCCCTTGAGAGACGAGGACTGATAAACTAAATCACAGTACCCGCGGTACCACTCTCTTTGCCGAAACTCGGCCTCTTTGACGATCAGATAAATCGCTGCCATCGGTAACGGTTGGCTTCCGTCTGAGCTTACTGAAAATTTCGGCCCAGCTGCTCAGGGGTGAGCTGTTAAGAACCTACAGGTCTGCCTCGCACCAAACGGCAGCTCTCTGAACCTGCAATTGATTCTTCCCTTTCCCCATCATCGCATTTAACGATTTAAAGCTTTAATTTGTGATGATTATACTATTCGATTTTTTTATTGTCAAGGCATTAAAACATATTCGGTGTTTTAGACAAAGCTGAACATTTTTTATAAAAATAAATTTGAATTATTAACAAAAGCTCCGCCCTTAAGGGCGTAGCTTTTAGCTTTCTATTCTGCTTCTATTTCCTTTATTGCGTATTCATTGCCCTGTATCAGATACGTTTCTTCGCTCTGGCAGTAGGGGCAAATCTTTGCATACTTAAAGGTATCATAGGTTTTCTTGCAGTTGGTACAATATGTTACGGCTTCGATATCCTCGACAATCATTTCCGCTTCCTTCAGATACTTGGTCTCCTTGCGGGCCCAGTTCCAGCAATCCACGATGTATTCGGGAATGATGCCGGATACCTTTCCTATCTGAACGGTTACGCTTGCGACTCTCGAGAGGTCGTTTTCCTCAACAACCTTTTCGACTTCCTTAATTATATAGAAAACCGTACCAAGCTCATGCATAGGAATTCTCCTTTGAAAAATGAAAGGGGAAGAAAATCTTCCCCTTTCACATGATCGGGTTTATTACTTCTTGGAAACTGCGTTCTTGATATCCTTGATTGCGATCTTGCCTGCACGCTTGATCATGTAAGGAACGATGCCGCCGAACTTGCCTTCGGAGGTACGCATGACGGAGCCGTCCTCAATGTCGCGGGTGAGGTGGATTGCGTCGAATTCGCAGCGGGTGGTGCAGAGACCACAGCCGAGGCAGCGGTTGGTATCAACAACAGTTGCGCCGCAACCGAGGCAGCGGGATGCTTCTGCCTTGACCTGCTCTTCGGTGAAGGTTACACGGTCGTCCTTCATGGTCTTTGCCTTCTTGGGATCGTGTGCAACTGCCTGACGGCCGGGCTTATCGAAGCTTTCCATGCCGAGCTTAATGTCGTTCTTGTTCAGCTCGATGAAGTCGCGGCGGTTACGTGCGAGGGTCAGGCTCTGGCCGGGCTGTACGAAGCGGTGGATGGAGATTGCTGCTTCCTTACCTGCTGCAATAGCGTCGATTGCAAACTTAGGACCGGTGAAGCAGTCGCCGCCGACGAAGATGTCCTTCTCTGCGGTCTGGAGGGTGAAGCCGTCAGCAACAGCTGCGTCCTTCTTGCCCTTTTCCATTGCGCCGGTATCGAGGCCGCCCCAGTCGATCTGCTGGCCGATTGCTGCGATAACGGTGTTGAACTTGAGTTCGCCCTTGTCAGTCTTAAGAGCGGAAACCTTGCCGGTCTTGGTGCCGATGATTTCTTCGGGCTTGTTCTCGAATACGAACTTTACGCCCTCTTCCTTTGCTTCTGCAACTTCTGCGGGATCAGCGGGCATATCGGATTCCTTGCGGCGGTAAACGACGGTTACGTCTGCGCCGAGGCGGAGTGCGGTACGTGCAACGTCCATTGCAACGTTGCCGCCGCCGATAACTGCGACCTTCTTGCCGAGCTTAACTTCGTTGCCGAGGTTTACTTCGCGCAGGAAGTCAATGCCGCCGAGAACGCCGTTCAGGTCTTCACCGGGGATGCCCAGCTTTGCGCTCTTCTGTGCGCCGATTGCTACGTAGAATGCCTTGAAGCCCTTCTTGCGGAGGTCAGCAATGCTCATGTCCTTGCCGATTTCTACGCCCATCTTGAACTTAACGCCCATCTTCTTGAGAACGTCGATTTCTGCCTTAACGACCTTCTTGTCGAGGCGGAAGGAAGGAATACCGAGAGTCATCATGCCGCCCGGTTCCTTATTCTTATCGAATACGGTTACGGGGTAGCCCATGTTGGACAGGTAGAATGCGCAGCTCAGGCCGGAAGGACCAGCGCCGATAACTGCGATCTGCTCGGGATAATCATCCAGAGACAGCTTCTTGGTGCGGCGAGGCGGGATGTAACGGTTCTTCTCGTTGAGCTCCTGCTCAGCGATGAACTTCTTGATTTCGTCGATTGCAACAGGTGCATCAACAGTGCCGCGGGTGCAAGCGTCTTCGCAGCGGCGGTTGCAGATGCTGCCGCAGATTGCGGGGAAGGGGTTATCCTGCTTGATGAGTGCAAGAGCGTCGCGGTAGCGACCCTCGCCTGCCATGCGGATGTAACCCTGAACTGCGATATGTGCAGGACATGCTACCTTACAGGGAGCGGTACCCTGATCCCAGCAGTTGACCTGGTTGTCGTCCTTGTAGGTCTCGTTCCACATGTGCTTGCCCCACTTGGTGTCTGCGGGGTTGGGGAAGAACTCGTAATTAACAGCGGAGCCGTCCTTCTTGCAGAGCTTCTGGCCGAGCTTGGCTGCGCCTGCGGGACATACTTCAACGCACTTGCCGCAAGCAACACACTTGTCGGTATCGACGTGTGCGCGGTAAGCAGATGCGGAGAGATTGGGGGTATTGAAGAGCTGGCTGGTTCTCAGTGCATAGCAAACGCCGAGTGCGCAGTTGCAGATTGCGAAAATCTTGTCTTCGCCGTCGATGTTGGTGATCTGGTGTACGTAGCCTTCTTCTTCTGCACGCTTGAGAACTTCCATAACCTGCTCGTAGGAAGCATTGGCGATGCCGTCCTTGCCGGTTTCGTCGCAGTAACGTGCGCAGTCGCCGACAGCGATGCACCAGTACTCGGGCATATCGCCGGAGCCGCGGCCATTGAAGGATTCAACAGTACGGCAGGAGCAGCGACCGATTGCATAGTAGTCATACTTCTTCAGCCAGTGGGAAAGATACTCAACGGAAACTGCCTTGGATTCATGCTCGATTGCCTTTTCAACAGGAATTACGTGCATGCCGATGCCGGAGCCGCCGGGAGGTACCAGCTGGGTGATGCCTTCCAGAGGAAGACGAGCCATGTTGTTGAAGAACTCAGTTACTTCGGGGTAAGCAGCTATCTGAGTCTGCTTCATGTTCAGGAATTCTGCTGCGCCGGGAACAAAACGGGGCAGTATGTACTGCTTGGTGCGGGTGGGATTCTCCCAGTTGTACTCGATGATGCCGATTTCGCTCATTCTCTGCATCTTTTCATCAAGTGCAGACTTTTCCCAACCGGTCTTCTCAACCATCTCATCGAGGGTTACGGGAACACGGTTATTGGGCATTGCGAGAGCGATTTCAACCATCTCGTCATCGAGGATGTTGCACAGACCCCAATATTCGGGATCTTCCTCGGTGATCTTCTTGATGCCGAGCTGCTGAGCTGCACGGTCGGTCATCTTTTTACCGAGTTTGAATAGGTTCTCTTTGTTTGTTACCATGAACTAAACTCCTTTCGACTATGTAAAAAATAAATCGTTTTACAGTGAACCAAGTTAATTATAACACAATCCCGTCGAATTTCAATATATAAAAACAGTATTATTTTACTACTGTTACATTAAAATTCTCGGTTTTCCCACACAAAACAGTTTATTGACTGATAAATGCATTTATGATACCTTGTATTTGAGGTGGCTTTAATGATAGGTTCTTATTTTAAAAAGCTGGCAAAAGAGAATAACATGAAAGTTAAAAGCGGTGTCGCCTATGGCGAATTCCGCGGCTATGCCGTCACATTCCGCGACGGCAACAACACGAAATACATAAGCGTTACTACCCGCTTCCCATCCGACGATGAGAAGATGGCTTTTATGCGCGAACTGGAGCAGATTGAACTTCTCAAGGAATACAGCATAAATGATATCGACGTTTACAACGAGTGCATTGATATCGTATTTGTCGATACTATCTGGACATGGAAAAAGCTTCTTAAATTCGTTGACTACTTCTTCCCTCTTCTCCGCAGATACGGTGCTTCGGGTGTTCATTACTGCACGAAATGCGGTGAACCCATAAGTAGCGGTGGAACATGGACGCTGATTGACAAGGTTGCATATCACCTGCACCGTGATTGCTCAGACGATGCATGTCTCGAAATGCTCGGTGCCGCTGACTCCGCGGAAGACGCAGGCGGTTCATTCCTCACCGGTGCACTGGGTGCACTCTGCGGTGCGCTCATAGGTGCAGTGCCAGTTGCCGTTCTGCGCTACTTCGGCTACCCCGGTTATATCTTAGGGGCTTTAATCGGATTTCTTGCCTACAAAGGCTACAAAATTGCAGGCGGCAAAATGGCCAAGGGCAAAGGAATTATAGTCATTTTATGCTCGCTTATCGGCGTTTTACTCGGCACGTTCTCCGCGGATGCAATCTATACCATAATTGCGATAAACAACGGCCAGCTTAGTCCCATGACGGTCAAGGACGTTGTTCCCGGTATCTTCTATCTGCTTGCAACAAATGAAGAATACGCAAGCGACTGCGACGTTACCGTCATGCTCGGACTTTTCATGGCAATAGCCGGTATGTTCCCCATATTCAAAAACAAGCGCAAGGGAAAATCGAAAATAATAACTCTTGAATAAAAGAAAAAACTCCCGTCGTATGACGGGAGTTTTTTTATCTGCATCAGTCGAACTTCTGCTGTTTTTCGTAATCGGTGTACTGGCGGTCAAACTTCTTTTCCTCGGGAAGGAGGTCAAGGCCGATTGTGCCGCCGGGGTTCATGTTGTAATCGGGGTCAAAGTAGTTTTTGAGTACCTTGAATACGCCGTATTCCTTTTCACCGATGTAGCCCTCGAGCCAGGGAGCGAACATCTTGCCGATGCCGTGGTGGTGGCTGATGGCTGCGCCGCTGCGCTGGATTGCATCCAGAATGGTGCTGTGGTATGCCTTGAAGTCATCCTCGTCCTGCATCTTGGTAAGGAAGATGAAGTAAAGGTTTGCGCCCTGAGGATAGCAGTGGGACATATGGGTGGTGACAACGGTATTGGGCAGTGCCTTGCAGACCTTGCGGACATCAAGGTGTACCTGCTCCATGTTGGACCAGTTGACGGTGCATTCCAGAGTATCGGTTGTGATGCCGAAGTCCATGAGGGTATCGCGCAGGTAGGGGTCGTTGAATCTGCCCTTTTCCCAGCTCTTGGTTACATAGCCGGTGAGGGGCAGGCCGCCGTGCTTCAACGCTATCTTGCGGATGTTCTTTGCAACGTTCTTGGAGTAGCCCTTTTCGCCATCGGTGAAGCCGAGGAAGAGGCAGCGCTCCATGTCCTTGTAGCCCAGCTTATCCAGCAGAGGATAAAGCGGAGTATCGTCAACGTTATATAGACGGAGCATCATGTTGGTTTCTTCCTGGTCGGAAAGACGGAATACGGAGGAGAAGCCGCATTCATGCTGCATCATTTCGCGGGCGGCTTTCATTGCGTCATCCCAGGTCTTGAAGATATAGGAGAAGCGCTTGCGGTTCTCGGGCATCCAGCGGAAAACGCGTAAAGTTACCTCGGTGAGAACGCCGAAGGTGCCTTCGGAGCCCATCATAATCTGGTTGAGGTTGGGGCCGCATGCTTCGCGGGAGTAATGGCTGGTTTCGATTGTACCGATTGGAGTTGCGTACTTCTGAGAGAGAACGATATCGGCAATGCAGCCGTAGTAGGTGCTGTTCTGACCTGCGCCGCGGGTTACTGTCCAGCCGCCGACAGAGGAATACTCAAAGGACTGGGGGAAATGGCCGCAAGTATACTGGCGCTTTGCGCCGAAGAGCTCGGGAGCTGCCTGAAGAGTCTTCTCGAGGTCGGGACCTGACATACCTGCCTGAACGGTGATGGTCTGGTCGATCTCGTTGAAGGAAATGACCTTATTAAAGCGCTTGCGCATATCAAGGGAGATACCTCCCTTTGTGGGCTCAACGCCGCGGGTTACGGAGCTGCCGCCGCCGTAGACGTACAGAGGAATGTTGTGCTCAGTGGAGTAAGCGACAATCTTCTCGACCTGCTCGGTGGTGTCGGGGTAAAGGACAACATCGGGAACGGAGTCGATTCTCTTATGACGCAGGCGGAGAATATCGTATGCGGTGAAGCCGTATGCGACGCTCAGACGGTCATAATCGGAGGTGGAGATGCCCTCCTCGCCTACTATCTCGCGCAGAGCGTCAATATGCTCCTGAGCAAGCTGTACGGGGTGGTCGGAAAGGTCAACCTGGTCAAAGCCAATGTCATCGGAATATTCCTTAAAGTCATCGTCGGTGAGCTTGAAGACCTCTTTCATCATGTTGTAAAGAGATTCTTTGGGGTATTTGAAGAAGTTTGGGTCGCCCCAGCGGAAGATGGAGCGGTAGCTGCCCTCGGGTGCGGGATCCAGCACCCATTTGGGCTCAAAGCCTTTGTAGGGTTTGTTGCTCATTAAAGCATATTCCTTTCTTTGAGATTATTCATAGTTGCATAAAGAGGTCTTACGTTCTTGTAAATCTTGCGGTAGACCTTGTTATACATGTTCATGTATACATCGTGATTTTCCTTGTTGGGCTCAAATACATCCTTGACATGTACCATGCTGTTAATCGCCTCGTCGAAGGACTTAAACTCGTTCTTCGCTACAAAGCAGACCATTGCCGCACCGACGGAGCATGCTTCATGGGTGTGGATGCGCTTTACGGGGAGACCGAAGGTATCGGCGAGAATCTGGCATGCAAGGTTGCTCTTGGAGCCGCCGCCGCCGACATACAGTTCCTCTATATTCTTCTTGCCACGCTTTTCCATTGCCTTCATGGACATGTAAAGCTCGAGGCAGATGCCCTCGATGATTGCGCGGTAGATGTGATAACGGGTGTGGTAATCGCTAAAGCCGATGATTGCGCCGTAGGAGTCGGGCTTGAGAACGTCGGGAGTCCAGTAAGGCTGGAGCATGAGTCCCTGACAGCCTGCGGGAACTTCTGATGCTTTCTCGTTGAGATATTCCTCAGCGGAGATACCGAGCTTTTCTGCCTCTTCCTTATCCTTCTGGCCGAACTCGTTGATGAACCAGCTCAGCATCCAGAAGCCGCGGAATACCTGAATTTCGGGGTTCCATGCCTCGTTGATGACGGAGGGATAGCTGGGCAGGAACTGCTGAGGCTCGAAGTACTTTTCGGAGTACATTTCGATAGTGGAGCTTGTGCCGAAGGAGATTGCAGCTTTCTCGTCGCTTGCAACGGAAAGACCGAGAGTCTCACATGCCTTGTCAGCGCCGGTTGCGATAACGGGCAGTCCGACGGGTGCGCCGCTCAGCTCCGCCGCTTCCTCGGTGATATAGCCGAGAACCTCGCCTGAGGGGATGAGGTCATACAGCTTTTCCTGGGGAACATCGTACAGGCAGCGGGTAAGGTCGTTTTCGCCCATCCACTGCTTCTTTTTCCAGTCCATGGGGATATGGGCAACCACGTTTGCGGGAGAGTCAACGAGATTGCCGGTCATGCGGAAGTTGAGGTATGCGGGCAGGCAGACAATCTTCTTGGTCTTTTCCCAGATTTCGGGCTGATTGAGGCGTACCCAGTTGACCTTGGAGGTGCGGTAGCCAATCTTTGCTCCCTTGTCCATGCCGACAACCTTGAATGCAAGGCTCTTCCATGCGGGGAAGGGATTATCGAACTCGCACTTTCTTGCGTCCAGCCAGTGGATGATATCGCGGGTGGGACGGTTGTCCTCATCGAGGAAGACGAGAGTATCGCGGATAACGGTGATTGCCGCGCAGATGATATCGGGTACGAGTTCCGCGTTGCGCTTGAGCAGTACGGATGAAGCCGCGCACATATGTGCGTAGTAGAAATCGGTCTTCTGCTCCGCCCAGCCGGGCTCCTGTCTGAAATAGGGCTCTTTGTACTTGACCTGAACTTTGTCAACGATTTCGCCCTGCTTGTTTACGAGGGCGGCACGGGTGCTCTGTGTTCCGACGTCATACGTCAGTACCAAAGGTTCGCTCATAATTTTATTTCCTCCAAAATGTTTTCTTTTATATTCGTTTTTAATACTGAACTTGTTGAAATAACGTTAACACCGAGACCGAGAACATTCTCGATAATAACGTCCCCCCTGCCGATGCGCTCAGATAGCGTTACGGCGTTTATTTCTTTCATTACGTCAAATATTTTTTCTTTCGGAATATCAGCGGAAACTCGCACGGGAAGCACGGGAGCATCATCAAACACGGTTTTAACCGTGGAGCAGATTGTGCGCTTCGGTGCGGTCATTTCGGATATCGCAAACTCCTTGCCGCGGTCGCAGGTATTGCCTGTTACGACGAATTCATCGCCGTTTTTCTCAACATGCAGGAGACAGCCGCGGGGACAGCCTATACAGTTAAACTCTTTCATTCCGCCACCTCGATTTCAAAGCGGACATCCGAATTTTCCTTAATGTCAAAGGCGGAGAAGTCCATTTTAATCTGCTGCATCTCGGGCGGTCTGAGGAAGGGATAAAGCCTCTTCCACACCTCTACCCCGTCAACCTTCATGGATAGCTTGCTCTTTCCCATGACCTTTGCGCTTCTGAAGTACATGGTCACCTGTGAGTTGTCGGAGTTAAGGTCAAGGCGCTGAGGTACGAGATACAGAAATTCGCTGCCGATATTGAGCTTTACATTTTTTCGCTCTTTCTTTGAATACAGTGCCGCGTTCTTGCCTGCCTCCTCGCCCGATGCGGAAACGAAGTCAACAAGATCGTTTACGTGCAGGGCGTTGCCGCAGGAGAAGATGCCCTCAACATCGGTCATAAGCTGACCGTCGCAGTTGGGACCCTTGGTATGTCCGTCAAGGCTTACGCCCATGGACTGAGCAAGCTCGTTTTCGGGGATAAGACCTACGGAAACGATGAGCGCATCGCACTCGATGACCTCTTCCGTGCCTGCTATGGGCTTGAGGTTTTCGTCAACTGCGGAAACCTCGACGGCAGTCAATCTGTCTTTGCCGAAAACCTTGGTTACGGTATGGCTTAAGTGAAGCGGAATATCGTAGTCAACAAGGCACTGGTGGATATTTCGGGTAAGTCCCGAGGGAGTGGGATTAATCTCATAAACGCCCAGAACCTCCGCGCCCTCTAAGGTAAGGCGGCGAGCCATGATAAGGCCGATATCGCCCGAACCTAAAATTACGCACTTTTTAGTCGGCATAACGCCGAGGCGGTTTGTGAAGTGCTGTGCCGTGCCCGCGGTGAAAACACCTGCGGGGCGGGTGCCGTGGATAAGCACCTGCTTTGCCGTTCTTTCGCGGCAGCCTGTTGCGAGGACTATGCTCTTTGCGCTGTTTGTCGTTAGTCCTTCGCGGTTTACGGTTACGACGTTAAAGCCGTTTTCGGTCTTTTCGGTGCGGGTTACAAATGTCTGAGTGAGAACGTCGATATCCTCATTTTCGAGCCTATCCATGAAGCGCTCGACATACTCGGGACCTGCAAGCCTTTCGCCGAAGCGGCTGAGGCCGAAGCCGTCGTGTATGCACTGCTTGAGCATACCGCCGAGACGTTCCTCGCGTTCTATAAGCAGGGTCTTTGCTCCGTTATCGTGGGCAGACAGCGCCGCCGCAAGTCCTGCGGGACCGCCGCCGATTACGATTACGTCATAGTTCATGCCTTCTCCCCCTTTCCGCTTTCAAAAACAATGGGAGATTCCGCGGAGGATTTTTTTACCTCCGTTACGGGAACGCCGAGATACTCGGCAATCATCTTTGTTACAAGGGGCGAGCAGAAGCCGCCCTGACATCTGCCCATGCCGGGACGGACACGCTTTTTAATGCCGTCAAGGGTGGGGACGCAGATGGGGCTGCGGAGTGCATCGAGAATTTCGCCGCGGCTTATCTCCTCACAGCGGCAGACGATTACACCGTAATCGGGGTTTTCCGCTATGAGCTTTGCTCTTTCTTCATCACTCATTTCGCTGAGCTTGGGAGGAGCTTTTCTTATGGCGTTGAAGCTTTCGTTTTTATCTGCACCGCCCAGCATCTCAACTGCCATTTCGGAAACATCCTCGGCAACTGCGGGTGCGGTGGTGAGTCCCGGCGACTGGATTCCTGCGACGTGGATTATATTCTCGCACTTTCTTCCGCGCTCGATGATGAAGTCTTCTTCAAAGGTTGCGGCACGGACGCCGGTGAAGTATGTAATGATATCCCGCTCGGTTAAAGTGGGCATTGTTATCTTCTGCTTTGTGAAAACACGCTCTATGCTTTCGGCTGTGGTTGCCGTGTTTTCTCTTTCCCATGTCTCGATAGCATCGGGGCCTATGAGAAGATTGTCATGGGCTGTATGCACGACACCGCCGCCCTTGGTGTGGGTCTTGCCGGGAGTTTGCGCACCGATGACGGATGCGATTGTCGAAAACCTTGCGCCCGTCTTTTTATCTAAGATTGAGTTTGTGCCGCGGCGGGGATGGATTGAGAAGAAGCGGTCGTTTGCCATTCTTGCAATCTCATCGGAAAATACGCCTGCGGCATTGACAACGAGCTTCGGATAAACCGTACCGCGGTTTGTCTTTACTGAAAGGATTTTGCCGTCCTTTACGTCCATGCCCAGAACTGCGGTATTGAGTGACATCTCAGCACCGTTTGTCACGGCGTTTTCCGCATAGGCTATGGTCAGGTTATATGGGCTGACACTGCCCGAGGACGGATTGGACAGCGCGAAGGAAAATTCCTCGTTTAAAAGCGGTGCAGTTTCGTGCATCTTCTTTTTGAGCACAATACGTGTATCATCTATGCCGTCAACAAATCTACGCCACATGGCATAAAGCCATACGAAAGGCAGAAGCAGAGCGTTCTTGAAGCAGGCATACTGACCTGTGCGCTTAAAGGGCACGTCCAGGTCCTCGCACAGCTTATCGTACATTGCGTTTGCCCTGCGGATGTATTTGTGCTTTAAGCTTCCCTTTCCGAGGTCGACACCGGGGTGCACCTCGCCGTCGTTTCTTCCCGATGCGCCGAGGGCAAAGTCGGCTTCCTTATCAACAAGCAGGATATCAAGCTTATAGCGGCTGAGTTCTCTTGCTATGGAGCAGCCGGAAACGCCGCCGCCCACAATCAGCACATCGCAGTTTTTCCCTTCGAGCGCTGTATCCTCAAGAGAAGGTGTGCGCATGGGCTCAATCTCGGCACCTGTGAAGACGATATCGTTCACCACATGGGTGCTTGAGCTCTTCGTTGCACACATCTGGCATGCGGATATTATATCCTCCCATTTGTCCATTTCGCCGCGGAGAATTATGCAGTTATCCTCAAAGGATGCGGACACCGCTCCGCCAAAGTTTTTATTGAGTTTTTTGTTCAGTTTTTTAATGTTCATCAGCATGACCTTCATACCTATTCATTAAATCATAATTATACAATCATTCTACCCTTCTGTCAATCTTCGACACCGTAATAAAAAGAAACAATAACATCATTTTACATTTACGTTATTCTCATATGTTATTGACGGCGTTTTATTGTTGGAGTATACTATATTTTGTGGAGTTATCTGGAAAAGCGAGGTGCTTATTTGAATATACTGTATCTGATAAACTTCGCGGGAAAGGCGGGAACGGAGAAATACGTCTCCAATCTCATGCACATTCTTGCCGCGAAAGGCGAACACTGCCATCTTGCCTTCGGTGTGGACGGCAAGCTTTCCGAGGATATGGAAGCAGAAGGCTTCCCCTGTGTTCGCATAAAAATGAAAAAAACCCTCAGAGCGGCAAAACAGCTTGCACGTTACTGCAGGGATAACAAGATTGACGTTATACATGCCCAGTATCCGAGAGAAAACGTTATCGCGGTACTTTCAAAGCTGTTTTATTCAAAGGTCAGGGTTATATATACCAACCACCTCACGATAAATCAGGGCATCAAGTGGAAGATACTGAACCGTATCGTCACCCCCTTTGACCACCGCGTCATCGCCGTATGCAGGCAGGGCGCGGATATCATGCGGGGCAACGGAGTCTGCAAAAGAAGAAT
>JAZLFI010000254.1:0-4547 GCA_045615725.1 Oscillospiraceae bacterium | reverse complement strand
GGTCACGGCGGCATTGACGGAGGCGCGATTGCCGAAAGCGGAGCTGAGGAGAGCGATATAAACTTGAAAATCTCCTTAAAAATGCAGGCATTATCGGCATTTTTAGGGCAGAATTGTATCATGACTCGTGAAACGGATACGGATAATTCGCAAGGGGAGAAGTACAGTGAGCACGATAACCTCGTGAAAAGGGCGGAGCTTTGTAACGCAACTCCCAATGCGGTATTAATAAGCGTTCATCAAAATAATTACCCGTCACCGCTTGTCAAAGGCGCAGAAGTGATGTATTCTTTAAATGATAAAAGCCGCGAGCTCGGGCTTATTACTCAGGATAATCTTGTTACATATCTTGATACCGAAAACCGCAGAGTGGCGCATCCTGCGCCCGAGAGTCTGCTTCTCACAAGCTCGGTATACTGCCCTGCGATTTTGGTGGAGTGCGGCTTTATGTCCAATCCCGATGAGGCTGAGAAGCTCTCCTCGGACGAATACGAAACAAAGCTTGCTGTTGTGCTGATTTCATCGTACATTCAGTTTGCGGAGAATAATATTCAGGTGAAAATATGAAACAAAAGACAATGTTCTGCTGCTCGGAATGCGGCAACGAAACAGTAAAATGGAGCGGAAAATGTCCTGCCTGCGGCTCATGGGATTCTCTTGTCGAGGTTAAGCTCGACACCACGAAAACCCGTGGAGTCGCAAAGCCTTTATCCAAGCTCAACGCAAAACAGCCGAAGCTCATATCAGAGCTTGATACCGAGGCGGAGATAAGATTTTCAACAGGTATCGGCGAGCTTGACAGAGTTCTGGGCGGCGGTGCTGTGAAGGGTTCTATCGTCCTCGTAGGCGGCGCTCCCGGTATCGGCAAATCAACGCTTCTTTTACAGCTTTGCGGTCTTGTAGATGCCGAACAGAAGATTTTATACGTATCGGGCGAAGAAAGCGAGCGCCAGATAAAAATGCGCGCACAGCGTCTTTGCGTTGAGAACGGACAGATATACATTCTCGCCGAAACGGGGCTTTCCGAGGTTTTAAATGCCGCTGATGAGCTTAATCCCGATATTGTCATAATTGACTCCATACAGACCATGTTTGACCCCGACATAAGCTCTGCGCCGGGCAGCGTTACTCAGGTTCGCGAGTGCACAATGTCGCTTATGCGTATGACCAAGGACAAGGGCTTTACAACATTCGTTGTCGGTCATATCAACAAAGAGGGAAGTATCGCAGGTCCCAAGGTGCTTGAGCATATGGTTGACTGCGTGCTCTACTTTGAAGGCGAGCGCAGTACGTCCTTCAGAATACTCCGTGCAGGCAAAAACCGCTTCGGCTCAACTAATGAGATAGGCGTTTTTGAAATGGCTGACAAAGGACTCAGAGAGCTAGCAAATCCATCTGAAATTCTGCTTTCGGGCAGACCTGATAATGCACCGGGTACGTGCGTTACCTGTGTAATTGAGGGTTCAAGGCCAATTCTTGCTGAAATTCAGGCGCTTGTAGCACCTGCGGCATATAATTCGGGACGCAGGAACACAAACGGAATCGATTATAACCGCGCAACATTGCTGCTTGCCGTGCTCGAAAAGCGCGGCGGAATGGCCGTGTCGGGCTGTGATGCGTATATAAACGTCATCGGCGGACTTGAGCTTGATGAGCCTGCCGCAGACCTTGCAACAGTACTCGCGATTGCAAGCAGCTTCAGAGATCTGCCTCTCGGCCGTGATTTAGCCGCACTCGGCGAAGTCGGACTGTCGGGCGAGGTCAGAAGCGTAAGCTCGCTGAATATGCGCCTTTCCGAGATAGCAAGACTGGGCTTTAAGCGCTGTGTAATACCCGCGCACGTTAAAGACGATATAAGAGCGCCCGAGGGCTTGGAGCTCATTTCCGTCAAGGATATCAGAGAAGCCGTAAAGGCAACACTTGGATAATATGATAAGAAACATCAAAACGCCGCATCTCCCGAAAGGGGAGGTGCGGCATATAATAATAGGTGAAAAGTACCGAAATTTGCTCGAAAATGCCCTTTTTGAGAACAATTTGGCGCCAATCTGGATGCCAGATAATCCGTATGTCGATGAAAGACTGTCAGGACATGCGGACCTCGCAGTTAACAAATTCAGCGAAAACAGTACGATTTTAAGCGAATACCTGCAAAATACCGAACTTTTTGAGCAGCTTTCAGCATTGAATTACAGTATAATTCTATCAAAAAACGCCGAAAATCCCGAATATCCGTATGATGCAGGATTAAATGTGTGCCAGATTGCCGATAAGCTCATATATAATAACAGAACAATATGTGAAGAACTTAACAATCAATTAGAGGGTATAATTTCAAATAGAATTGATTGCAGGCAGGGATACACCAAATGCTCAGTCTGTATTGTAAATGAAAACGCAATAATTACATCAGACAGAGTTATTGCAGATAAAGCAAAAGCATTTGGCATGGATGTATTGCTCACAGATAATTCTATTGTAGAATTAAACGGATTTGATCACGGATTTATCGGCGGTGCCGCATTTAAGCTGAGTGAATTTAAAATAGCGTTCACCGGAACGATAGAAACATCGTCAGAAAAAAATGCAATAGAAAACTTTTTGAGCGAACGTGGTATTGAAGCTGTGTATCTGACTCAGCACAAACTGTTTGATATAGGCAGTGCGATTTTAATCACAGAATCAATATAAATACGTGGAATAGCGGGAAATCGGTCAAAATAGCTTAAAAACACATGAATAGCTATAATGACCTGTTTTCCGCCTTTTTAACTCCCCTAAATTAAACAAAATCTTTATTTTGTTTAATTTTTAGTCAATTTGCCAATAGACAGCAAAAGCACTTCCCTTTATAATATAATTGTAAATTAAACGATTGGAGTTTTATAAATGGTAGATTACAGAACCGAAGCTCCCGAAATTATCAAAGGTTTTCTTACATATCACGAAACTATCAAGGGCCATTCCAAGAAAACTGTTGACGAATATTATCTTGACCTAAGAACTTTTTTCAGATTTCTGAAACTTCAAAGAGGAATTGTACCCCGCGACACTGAGATTGAGGAAATTTCGATTTCCGATATCGATCTTGACTTTGTAAAGTCTGTTACTGTTTCGGAGACCTATGAGTATCTTGCTTATCTCTCCCGCGACAGAGTAAAAAATCAGCGAAGCCGTGAAACTGAATACGGTACAAAAGCTTCCACCCGCGCACGAAAAGTTTCCACTCTGCGCAGTTACTATAAGTATCTGACGGTAAAAGCTAAGCTTATAGATGAAAACCCTTTAAAGGATTTGGACGTGCCGAAGATTCCAGCCACTCTTCCCCGCTATCTCACTCTTGATGAAGCACAGCAGCTATTATCAAGTGTTGACAGCAAGAATAAAGAGCGAGATTACTGCATTCTATGTATTTTCCTCAACTGCGGTCTGCGAATTTCCGAGATTGTCGGGCTTAACTTGCAGGATATCAGAGCTGACCATATAAGAGTATTCGGTAAAGGAAGTAAAGAACGTATAATATATATTAACGATGCCTGCGCTGAGGCTATAAATAACTACCTCAACGTCAGAAAAAACATTGCTGCTATTGACAAAAATGCCCTCTTCCTCTCTAACAGACGTACCAGAATGAGCCGAGAGGCTGTCCACAGTATGGTTAAGCTATCCCTTAAAAAAGCGGGACTTGATGCGGAGAAATATTCGTCCCATAAGCTTCGTCATACCGCCGCAACTCTTATGCTGCAAAACGGAGTTGATGTCAGAACTCTGCAGGAGCTTTTAGGGCATGAAAACCTCAATACAACACAGATATACACCCATGTCGATAACTCAGAACTGCGTATTGCCGCAGACGCCAATCCCCTGTCAAAGTTTAAGCCAGAATGATAACAAAAAACCACCTGAAACTAATGAATTCAGGTGGTTTTTCCATATTATTTGAACAATTTTTTGAATTTTATTATAAGCGATTCATCCGGAATTCTCGATGCATTAAGCACTGTAAGTGCGGCTGTTACAAGCTCAATAAACACGATAAACCACATCGTTGCACCGCCGGTGAATGCCAGAATAATAAGGATTATCTTGACAATGACGGCAAATATCACGTTCTCTATTGAGATGTCCTTCGTACGCTTTGACAGCATGAATGCAACAGGCAGTCCGAATACGCCGACGTTGCTTGTAAGCATATCTGCATTTTCCGATGCATAACCGACCTTGGTATCAATATCAGCCGCAGTGTGAAAATCAAGATTTTCAGCACTTACATACATGAGCTTTTCTCCTGCGTTAAGCTCATCGAGAACTTCTTCGATTGCGTTCATTTTCTTCATTGAGTCGCATTCGGAGAAGACTTTCTGAATGCCCAGCTGGTCGGCAAGACGCTCGCTCGCAGCTCTGCTGTCCTCTGTAAGCAGAATACTTTTCACGTTTCCGAGATTGCGGAAATCTTCAACAACGGTTTCTGCGTAAGGACTGAGGTTTTCGGAGAAATCAAGACGGCCTGCACATCTGTCATCGATGACCATATAAAGAGCAAAGTC
>JAZLFI010000253.1:0-3686 GCA_045615725.1 Oscillospiraceae bacterium | reverse complement strand
CTTATTCCGCATAATGCGTGAATGCACCATTTCGCCCAGTGCGGGGTGATAAGCTCCGCCCACGGCAGAGCCGCACGACAGCTCGTCTGTCGGGTTTAAGCCCATGCGGATAATGGGGATTTCCGCTTCCTCAAAAAGCGGCACAAGCTTTGAGCAGGTTCTCACTGCATCCTCAACGCTGTGCTCAGTATAATCCCCTCTCTGCCACATATCGAAAAGCTCGGTATCGCGAACGATTACGGTGGGATAAATGCGAACTCCGTCGGGCTTAAGTGCAATTATTTTCTTCGCGGTTTCAATGCTTGCTTCCTCGCTGTCGCCGGGAAGTCCCGTCATCATCTGAAGGATAAGCTTAAAGCCTTTTTCCTTAATAAGCCGTGATGCATCCTCAACCTCTTTTGCGGTATGTCCCCTGCCCGATAAGTGCAGCACATTGTCGTCAAGGGACTGTGCGCCTAATTCCACGGTCCTAACGCCGTATTTTCCGAGGCGCTCCAAAACCTCTTCGTCTATTGCATCGGGGCGGGTTGAGAGTCTTATTGAGGATATAACTCCCGTGTCAAGATAGGGCTTTGCGGCGGCTAAAAGTGCCTCCTGCTCATGGGCAGGTATGGCGGTGAAGCTTCCTCCATAAAACGCCAATTGCCGCTTTGTCCCCATTGGGGTCAGAGCGGCGGCTTTTTCTATTGCGTTTACTACCGTTTCTTTTGTGGCAGGCTCCGGCATTCCCGAAATGCGGCGCTGATTGCAGAACACGCAGTCGTTCGGGCATCCGAGGTGCGGAACAAAAACGGGGATTATGCTTTGTCTTGCACTCATTTTGTCAGCTTCTTCAATGCTTCGCAGGCTGCGGCCTGCTCGGCTTCTTTCTTGGTTCGGCCTGTGCCCTCGCCTATCACTTCGCCGTTAAGGCTTACCTTGGCGCAGAACACTTTATCGTGGTCGGGTCCGCTTTCGCCCGCGGGGATATAGGTCAGCACCTGACCGCTCTTTTGCTGAACAAGCTCCTGAAGCTCGGTCTTATAGTCAGCACTGTGGTGGCGCTCAATGCTCTCAGGGCTGAGTATGTTTTCCTCGATAAATCTTGCGGGAGCTTCAATGCCGCCGTCAAGAAACATTGCGGCGAGAACGGCTTCCACCGCGTCGGCGAGGATTGACGGTCTTTCCTTGCCGCCGTTTAACTCTTCGCCCTTACCCATACGCAGGTACTTGCCTAAATTCAAGTCACATGCAACGCCGTAAAGGCTCTTTTCGCATACAAGCTCTGCGCGCAGGCGGGTCATCTTACCCTCGGGAAGTGAGGGCTCCATGGCGTACAGGTGCTTTGCGGTTACAAAGCCGAGAACGGAGTCGCCAAGAAATTCAAGGCGCTCGTTGCTTGACATGCCCTCCGCCTTATTCTCGTTTGCATATGAGCTGTGGGTCAGTGCGTTTTTAAGCAGCTCCTGATTATTGAATTTATAGTCTAAGCTTTCTTCAAGTTCTTTCAATTATTACGCTTCCTCGTTAATACGCATATATTCAACATTTTCGACTATATCGTCAACGATGCCTGCACCCGCAAATGCGGCGGCCTGACGGATTGCGGCAAAGAACGCCTCATCGCCGGATGAGCCGTGCGCCTTGATTACGGGCTTCGAGATACCCAGAAGGGCTGTACCGCCGACCTCGTTAGGGTCAATCTTCTTTGCAATTCCTTTTACATCGTTCTTTATTACTGCCGCGGCAAGCTTGTTGACAGTCTTCATCATGAATACGTCCTTAAGCTCCTTGAACAGCCATTTTGCAACGCCCTCTGCGGTTTTGAGGACAACATTGCCCGAAAATCCGTCGCTTACGACGACGTCCACTCCGCCGAGGAACATGGTGCTTGCTTCAACATTGCCGACAAAGTTAAGTCTGCCCTCTTCCCCTGCCTGCTTGAGCAGTGCAAGGCTTTTGTGCTGAAGCTCGCCGCCCTTGGTCTCCTCAACGCCGATGTTGAGAAGGCCGACTCTGGGGTTTTCAAGTCCCATGAGTTTTTTGGCGTAGTAGCTTCCCATATAAGCAAACTGAAGCAGATATTCGGGGGTACATTCTGCGTTAGCACCGCAGTCAATAAGCATGAGTCCGTTATCGCGGCTGGGCAGTACGGGTGCCATTGCGGCACGGCGGATGCCCTTTATACGCTTAACGATAAGGGTTGCACCGGTCAGAAGTGCACCTGTGCTTCCTGCTGAAACGACTGCATCGCCCTTGCCCTCTTTGACGAGATTAAGTGCAACGGTCATGGATGAATCCTTCTTGCGGCGGCATGCGGTGCTGGGGTCATCCTCCATGGTCACGACCTCGCGTGCGTCCACTATCTCAATGCCCTCGCGGCTGTGTTCGCCGATACAGGCTTCGATATCTTCCTTACGTCCGACAAGAACAAGGTCAACACCCAGTCTGTCGCGCGCATACAGTGAGCCTTTTACGATAGCTTCGGGGGCATTATCGCCGCCCATTGCATCAACTATTATTCTCATCGGCGAAGACCTCCTTTTTCATAAGCTCGTCGATTACGGCAAGTGACCTTGCGGAAATTTCCGCATTCTTATTTCTTTTTCCCTTGACTCGGTAGCCAAGAGGTGTGATTATTCCAAAGTTTATATTCATGGGCTGGAAATCGCCCACACTTCCGCCTGATACGTAAAGTCCCAGCGCGCCGATTGCGGTTTCCTGCGGGAAATCAACTGCGGGCAGTCCCAAAACTCTTGCGGCGGTTTCAATGCCGACCAGCATGCCCGATGCGGCAGATTCAACATAGCCCTCTACACCCGTCATCTGTCCTGCAAAGCTTATGCGCTCATCGGATTTGAGTCGGTAATATCGGTCAAGAAGATTCGGGCTGTTCAGATAAGTATTGCGGTGCATTACACCGTAGCGGACAAACTCCGCATTCTTAAGCGCGGGTATCATGCTGAAAACTCTGCGCTGTTCACCCCATGTCAGATGAGTCTGGAAGCCGACCATGTTGTAAATCGTTCCGTCGGCATTATCGCGGCGAAGCTGAACAACGGCATAGTTATCCCTGCCCGTTCTCGGGTCGCGGAGTCCAACGGGCTTCAAAGGGCCGAAGCGAAGAGTGTCCTCGCCTCTTCTTGCCATGACCTCAACGGGCATACAGCCCTCGAACACTCCGCCGTCGTCAAAGCCGTGAACTGCGGCTTCTTCGGCAATGCAAAGCTCATGCACAAAGGCTTTATACTCTTCCTCGTTCATGGGGCAGTTTACATAATCCGCTGTGCCCTTGTCGTATCTGGATGCGAAAAACGCGCTTTCCATGTCTACGCTGTCTAAGGTTACGATAGGTGCGACGGCGTCGTAGAAGTGAAGTCCCTCGTCGTTGCAAAGCGAAACCAGCTTTTCTGCAAAGCCGTCGCTTGTCAGCGGTCCAGTGGCAACAACAACCTCGCCCTCGGGCATATCGAGGATTTCCTCATATATGACCTCGATATTCTCGTTCCCGGTCAGTTTATCGGTGATGTATTTTGCAAAGCCCTCACGGTCAACGGCAAGTGCGCCGCCTGCGGCGACGCGGTTATTATCCGCGCTTCCCATGATGAGTGAGCCCTTTTTGCGCATTTCCGCCTTGAGCAGGCCGACGGCATTTGAAAGCTCGTCACTGCGCAGTGAGTTTGAGCACACAAGCTCCGCAAAATACG
>JAZLFI010000252.1:0-2439 GCA_045615725.1 Oscillospiraceae bacterium | reverse complement strand
CCGACCTGACCGTTTGCGGCATAAAGCTCGGAGAGCTTCTTGAAGATGCGGTTCTGTCTGTCGGCAATCCAGTAATATGAGAAATCACCGAAGGCGATTGTTTTAACACCCGCGGCAATAGTAGGCATCGCAAACGAGGTTACGAGGTTGCAGTCAAGGAGCTTGTCGGGTGTACCGCCCGCAATTGAAGGCTGCCAGAGATACTAACCGTTGTTGTCCTTGAGCTTACGGATTGCCTTTACTGTTGCGTCGTTTGTAAGGAAAACAGCGTTCTTGCGGTAAGGCTTCTTAAGAGAATAGTAAAGGTCGATAAGCTCATCAGCGGTAAGAGCGGTTGTGCTTGCGGCTGTTACGCCAAGCTCCGCGCCGCCTGTGGCGTTAAGGATACCGGTGGGCTTGGATGAGCCGTCACCCGAAACAAAGGCTGTTTCCTCTTTCTCGGAAATTCTTCTCGCAAACTGCGCCGCGATGAACTTTTCAAGGTCAAAAGCCGAGTCATAGAGAAGTTCATCCGAAACCTTTACCAGAGTCGCGAGTTTATGCGCGCCGAGGGAAACCTGACCGAATGTGTCGTCGCTATCCGTAATGAGCGCCTCTTCATCTGTCCAGGCAGCCTGACCGTAACTTGTAACAAGAGGGATTTTTCTTTCACCGCTCGTTGTTTTGATAACGGTTGCAAGTGAACGGAAAACGCTCTGCTCGTTAAGAGCTTCAATGAGCTTTTTCTCAAACTCATCGGGAACGAGATAGCCGCCTTCAGAATCCGTACCGATCTGGAGAGCGTTCTTAATTGCCGGAGTAATGGAACCGGGCGCGGTTCTCATGAAGTCCCAGAAGGACTTTTTGTACTCGTCGCTTGCGAAGCCTGTTTTTTCATCAGCCTTTGATGAAGAAGGCTTTTCTGTGAGAGGCTTGCTTACCGGCATTGAAAGTTCAAGGTCAAGTGCCTTCTGTCTTTCAAGTCTGTCAATCTGGTTACCGAGCTTTGTGATGTCGGCTTCCATCTTGTCATAGGTGGATTCGTCTTCCGCAGAGAGAAGACCGTTTGCGTCCGCGTGTGTGTCAAGGAATGCTTTAGCGTCTTCCCATGCCTTCGCGCGTTTCTGTCTGAGTTCAATAATCTTATCCATTGATATGTCTCCTTTTCTTAATGATTTAATAAATTAAGCCGCTTCATCAGCTGTTCCTTCGGAACGCCTTCGAGCGGCTCTTTAACAATTACAACTTCCTTTTCGGGAGTTTTGTCCTGCGCTGTTTTTTCAATGATTTTATTCAGAAGCACATTTGCGACTTCTTTTCTTGAAAAAGCGTAAGCGGGAACAGGCACAACCGTCTTCTTTTCATCCTCAATGAAACCGTCGGCAAAACCCATGTCGATTGCTTTCTTTGCGTTCATCCAGGTTTCCGCATCCATAAGGCGTGAAAGAACTATATGTGTCTGTCCGGTTTTGATTTCGTATGCGTTGATGATGCTTTCTTTGACTTCGTCAAGCATTGCGATTGCCTTCTGCATATCCGTATGGTCGCCCATTGCAAGAGTAGCGGGGTTATGAATCATCATAAGTGCCGTAGGTGCCATGAGAACCATTGTACCTGCCATTGCGATTACGGAGGCTGCGGATGCGGCAACACCGTCAATTTTTACGGTGACATCGTCCTTGTAATCCATCAGCATCGTGTATATCTGCGAAGCCGCGATGCAGTCCCCGCCGGGTGAATTGATGTAAATGGTAATGGGACCCGATTCCGCGAAAAGCTCCTCTTTAAACATCGCCGGAGTTACATCATCATCAAACCAGGATTCCTCGGCGATTGTTCCGTACAGTTCAAGTATTCTTTCCTGAACGCCGGGTTCGCCGTCCGAGTTTGTTATCCGGTTCGTCTTCTTCCAATTCCAGAACTTCTTCATTGCTTTCATCATTCTCCTTTCCGACATCAGCATAGGCAGAGCCTGCGTCTGTCAATTTCATCATGTTACCGTTCACCAGATAAAGGTCGCCGCCTTCGTCAGCGGGTATGCGGTCGAGGTTTTCAAGCTCACGGATATCGTTTGCGGACATCCAGCCGTTCTGCCTGCCGACAGCGTAACCGTTCATTCGGCTCTGGTAATCACCGCGGAGCAGACCGTCAACATTGAATTTGAAGAAATATTTGCCTTTTTCCTCCGGCATAAGCAAAGTGCGGTACATTGACTGCTCCCACCTGACAACCCAGGGGTCAAGGGTGTATTTCACGAATTCAAGCGACTGCTGCTCAATATTGGAAAAGCTCGACTTTTCAAGGTCTCCGACCATGTGCGGCGGTACTCTGAAAATTCGAGCTATTTCGTTAATTTGAAATTTTCTTGTTTCAAGGAACTGTGCCTCATTGGGTGAAATTGAAATCGGCGTAAACTTGAGTCCTTCCTCAAGCACGGCGATTTTATTACTGTTGCGGCTG
>JAZLFI010000251.1:0-1070 GCA_045615725.1 Oscillospiraceae bacterium | reverse complement strand
GGGTATCGTAATCACCGCAAGCCACAATCCGTCTCAGTATAACGGCTATAAATGCTACGACGAAAAAGGCTATCAGATGACCGACGAGGGCGCGGCAAAGACCTACGCCTATATGCAGAAGGTTGATATGTTCACGGGCGTGAAGCTTCTGAGCTTTGAAAAGGGCATTGAAAACGGAATGATAGAGTACATCGGCAAGGATGTTTATGATGAATTTTATCAGGCAGTTCTCAACGAGTGCATAAATCCCGAAATCACAAAGAACAGCGACCTTAAGATTATCTACACTCCGCTCAACGGCACGGGAAACAAGCCTGTACGCCATGTTCTGAGCGAAATGGGCTTCAAGGATGTTACCGTTGTTCCGTCGCAGGAAAATTCCGACGGCCGCTTCCCGACCTGCCCGTATCCGAATCCCGAAATCAGACAGGCGTTTGAGGAAGCTATCAAGCTCGCGAATGAAATCGGCGGCGACCTGCTTCTCGCGACTGACCCCGACTGCGACCGTGTAGGCATAGCTGTCAATGACGGCGGCGAATACAAGCTTATGACAGGCAACGAGGTCGGTGTTCTCCTCGCACAGTATCTTCTTTCCTGCAAAAAAGAGAACGGCACTCTGCCCGAAAAGCCTGCGATAATCAAGACTATCGTTACAACAAACCTCATTTCTGCCGTTGCGGAAAAGTATAACTGCGAAATCTATGACCTGCTCACGGGCTTCAAATACATCGGCGAGCTTGTAACGGAGCTTGAGGCAAAGGGTGAGGTTGACCGCTATATTCTCGGCATGGAAGAAAGCTACGGCTACCTTACAGGCATTCACGCCCGTGATAAGGACGCTGTAAACGGCGCTTCTCTCATCTGCGAAATGGCGGCATATTACAAGGCAGCCTGCGGCAAGAATCTTTATCAGATAATGCAGGATATTTATGACGAATACGGAATGTATATGAACACTCTGCTCAACTTTGCTTTTGCGGGCGCAGAGGGCATGGATAAGATGAAAGCCATTATGACCGAGCTTCGCGAAAATCCGCCGAAGGAAATCGCGGGCATGAAGGTTACAAAGG
>JAZLFI010000250.1:0-17745 GCA_045615725.1 Oscillospiraceae bacterium | reverse complement strand
TAATCGGTGCGCTGTATGCCGTGCTGACGATGCTGCTTTCACCTATAAGCTACGGACCTTTGCAGTTTCGCGTTTCCGAGGTGCTGTGCATCCTGCCGTTTTTCCTGCCTTTTACCGCATGGGGACTTTTCTTCGGATGCGTTATTGCGAATCTTGTGAGTGCCGCGGGAATACTTGACGTTGTGTTCGGCTCACTTGCAACGCTGTTTGCCTGTCTTTGTATGGCAAAGCTGGGCGAGAATAACAGCAAGAGCAATCGTATACTAGCATGCCTGATGCCTGTGCTGTGGAACGGAGTAATCGTCGGTGCAACGCTGACGATTGCCGTCGCGGGATTAAATCCGATAAAGAATTTCGGGGCATTTTTAATCTATGGCGGTCAGGTAGCACTGGGTGAGCTTGGCGTTATGTTCATAATCGGACTTCCGCTTATGAGCTATCTCCCGAAGGAAAAATTTTTCTCCGAGTTTGCAGGCAAATTCCTTGACAAGCGTAATTGAGGAGCATAAAATATTATTGTAACAGCAAAGGGGTGCTGGTTTTTTACCGGCTGAGACGGAAAGAATCGAATTTCCGAAACCCTCGAACCTGATCCGGGTAATGCCGGCGTAGGAAGCAGATACGAAAAAACATATCGCTTTCCTATGACCGTGTTTAGCTTAAGCACGGTTTTTTCATTAGGAGGTAATAATATGAAAGGTTCAAATCAGCATCTTCGGTTAAGGGCACTTTGCGAAGGTGCGGTTTTCGTTGCAATCGCTCAGGTGCTTAGCTATCTCAAGTTCTTTGAGCTTCCGCAGGGCGGCTCAATAACAATCGGCATGCTGCCGATATTTATCTATTGTGCGCGCTGGGGTTTCGGTCCGGGAATACTTGCAGGCTTTGTTTACAGCCTTTTGCAGATGTTCCTTGACGTGACCTATGCAATCGGCTGGCAGTCGATTATCGGCGACTATGTCCTTGCATTCACAGTGCTCGGCGTTGCGGGACTTTTCCACAATCAGAAGTACGGATTTTTTACGGGAACAGTATTCGGAAGCCTTGTGAGATTTGCGGTGCATCTCGTCGTAGGGGCAACTCTGTGGGCGGAATATATGCCGCCGGAGTTTTTCGGCATGACCATGACAAGCCCCTGGCTATATTCCGCGCTTTATAACGGAAGCTTCATGGCAATCGATATGGCGGTTTGCCTCATAATCGGCGCGGTTATATGGAAGCCGCTTAAGAGAT
Source organism: Oscillospiraceae bacterium (assembly GCA_045615725.1). Classification (GTDB taxonomy): domain Bacteria; phylum Bacillota; class Clostridia; order Oscillospirales; family Oscillospiraceae; genus F23-B02. Next base: position 16,515 of record JAZLFI010000250.1, on the reverse strand, counting down.
ATATCCGCGGCGAAGATTTGAGATAAAAAGCTGTTGACATTTTGTAATTATATAGTATATAATAATCATCCGATGCGCATATTGAGCATCGGATGATTTTTGTCAACTACTTCGGGCTTGCCCGATGTTGAGTATTAAGCTTGAAAGGAGTGCAGTAGATTATGCTTCGTACCTACCAGCCTAAGAAGCGCCAGCGCAAGAAAGAGCACGGCTTCCGCAAGAGAATGTCCACCGCTAACGGCCGCAAGGTTCTCGCTCGCCGCAGAGCAAAGGGCAGAGCAAAGCTCAGCGCCTGATAGCATATTTTGAGCACAGCGGATAAACGAAATATTTTTTAGGGCGGCCTGGTTCCGCCCTTTAGGTGTTTCTGCAGATTTTGACTTCGGGGTGAATTTCATTGGATTTCAGGCTTACACTGAAAAAGAACTATGAATTCCGACGGCTTTACAGTAAAGGTAAAACCGCCGTTACTCCCTATATGGTCGTTTATTTCATGCGCACGGGAAAAGATACCCGCCGCGTCGGATACACGGTTTCCACAAAACTGGGCAAAGCGGTAACGCGAAATAAAATCCGCCGCCGTTTAAGAGAGATTTACCGTCTCAATTCGCCTAAGCTGATTGACGGTGTCGATATAGTCATCGTTGCAAGAGCAAGATGCGTGGGTGCCGAGTATTCCAAAATGGAAAAGGCCTTTTTGCGTGCATGCACGGAGCTTAAGCTTTTCAAGGAGGAGCAGGAATGAAAAAATTCCTTATCGGCCTTGTAAAGTTTTATCAGAAAAATATTTCTCCGCGCAGACCGTCCTGCTGCAGATTTATCCCGACCTGCTCCCAGTATGCTGTTGAAGCCCTTGAAAAATACGGGGCTTTGAAGGGCAGTTGGCTTGCTCTTAAACGCTTGCTGAGATGTCATCCCTTTCATTTCGGCGAGCATGATTTTTACGACCCTGTGCCGTGACACGGGGTGAAGGAGAAACTTTATGTCATTATGGGATATCATCGTATGGCCATTTGCCAAGCTGCTTAAGTTTTTCTATAACTGGAGCGGCAACTATGGCGTGTCCGTAATCCTTTTTGCGCTCGTAGTTAACCTTGTTCTCCTGCCTTTCATGGCAAAGAGCAAGAAGAGCATGATGCGCACAACCCGTCTGCAGCCCAGGCTTCAGGAGCTGCAGAAAAAGCATGAAGGCAACCAGCAGAAGCTTCAGGAGGAAACCATGAAGCTTTACCGCGAAGAGGGCATCAGCCCCATGTCAGGCTGCCTCTGGTCTCTGATTCCGTTCCCTATTCTTATCGCACTTTACAGCGTTATCCGTATGCCCCTTAACCGTATGATGGGCCTTCCCAAGGATGCTGTTGCAAAGGTTACTCAGTGGGCGGCAGATAACGCAGGCTTTGTTGCCAGCGCACAGAAGACCTATGACGAGATTCGTGTTACTGACGCAATCCACAACAACTGGGATGCGGCAATCAGCGCACTCAGCGATTTTGCAGACAAGCTGATGAATATCGACTACAGCTTCCTCGGCATGAACCTCGGCACAATCCCCAGCTGGAAAATCTGGGACTTTGACTGGAGCAACATGAGCGTTGCTCTTCCCGCACTGGGACTGTTCCTTATTCCTTTCATTTCCGCATTCCTCTCATGGCTGTCCATGAAGATAAGCAATATGGCAAACCCGCCTCAGGCAGGTGCAGCAGCGGCATCCATGCAGAGCATGAATATCATCATGCCTCTCATGTCCGTCTGGATTTGCTTCATCATGCCCGCAGCTCTGGGTATTTATTGGATTGCAAACAGCGTTTTCGGTATGGCTCGTGACTACAGCCTTACCAAAATCTATAAGAAAAAGCTTGACGAAGAGGATGCAGAACGCATTCAGCGCGAGAAGGAAAGAGAACTCGAAATCGAAAGAAGGCGCGAAGAAACCGAACGCCTCCGCAAGGAAGGCGCAACCGAGCGCAATACCAACACAAGTAAAAAGAAGATACAGGCACAGCAGAAGCAGGAAAGCGAAGAGCGCCGCGCAGCCGCAGAGAAGGCTGAAAAGGCAGCCCGCCGCGAGCGCCTCGGCATAAGCGAAGAGGAAGCCCCCGCATCTCAGGTCGGCAACCGCCGCTATGCAAGAGGCCGTGCTTATGACCCCGACCGCTTCAATACCGCAGCAGCGGAAGAAACAGCGGAAGTGTCTGAAGGAGAAGCCTAATTATGATTAAGTCTTTGGAAAAGAACGGCCGCACTGAGGAAGAGGCTATTGCCGCTGCTCTGGAAGAACTCGGTCTGGACCGCGACGATGTTTCCGTTCAGGTCGTCGAGCGCGCAAAGTCCGGTTTCCTCGGCATAGGCGCAACTCCCGCAATAGTGCGTGTCGAATATGAAGCACCGGATGAGCCCGAAGAAGTAGAGGAAGCAGAGGCAGTTAAGCCCGAGGCGAAATCTGCTCCCGTCGAGGAATGTGCTCAGTACGCGGAAATCAGAAGCTTCCTTAAAGGACTTCTGGAGCGTATGGGAACCGAGGCTGAGATTGAAATAAGCCCCCGCGAAGGCAAGGGCGTTAACGTTAATCTCTCCGGCCCCAACATGGGCGCTGTAATCGGTCGCCGCGGCGAAACTCTCGATGCAATTCAGCACCTTACCAACTATGTAATCAATCGCGGCAACGAAAAGCATATGCACATTTCCGTTGACGCGGAGAGCTACCGTGCAAAGCGCGAGGAATCCCTTGTCCGTCTTGCAGAAAAGATGGCAGCGAAGGTAATTAAGTACAAGCGCAGCATGGCTCTCGAACCCATGAACTCTTATGAACGCCATATTATCCACACTGCACTTCAGAATTATGAAGGCGTAACAACCAGCTCAACAGGCGCAGAGCCCAACCGCCGCGTCGTCGTTTCCTACGACCGTCAGCAGCCGACAAGCAATAAGCCTCAGAGCCGTGAGTGGGCCTGATAATCGCTTCTATTGGAGGAAATGAAAATGATATTCGAGAAAATTCAGGAAGTACTTTCAGAACAGTTTGAGGTATCCGCAGACTCCATTACTCTCGATACCAATCTCGTTGATGACCTCGGTGCAGATTCGCTCGACGTTGTTGAACTCATAATGTCCGTTGAGGATGAATTTGGCCTGTCCATCTCCGATGAAGACGCTGCAAATCTTACCACCGTCGGCAAGATTATCGAATATATAGAGAAGCAGCAGTAAAAAATGCAATAAAAAATACCGGCACAAAATGTGCCGGTATTTTTATGTTGTATTTATTCAATATCAGAAGATTCGGCTTCGGTTTCTGCCGCGACTTCCTCGATTTCCTCGTAAGAATTATCGAAATCTTCGGGAATTTCCGCGGGGGGATTTTTGAGCTCTTCGCGGTAGCGCTTGCAGTTGCATGCACCTATGATGAGATATACAAGTACCCAAATGTGGGTTAAGTAGTCAACTATAAAATCGCCTAATGTAATAGCTCCGTTGGTAGCCTCAACTGCGTAGAATGAATATGCCACAAGGAACAGACAGTCGATAATGAACATAACCAGAGCGATAACCATAAAGGCGGGGCGCTTCTTTGAGAGGAAGTAGCAAAGCACATAAAGTGCAAGAACGGCGAGAGGAAGAACCGCATCAATAATAAACTCAGTATCAAACATGTAATAAGGATATGCAATGGAGAACAGGAAATAGGTGTCGGTCTGTAACAGATAAAAGACAATATTCACCACGGTCAGCAGAATTGCGATGAGCAGGTTAGACCTTGCGAGCTCATATTTGCGTGTTGCGGGCTGAAGCTGATTCTTATCCGCCGTGATGGAAGTGCCTGATGATTTTGAAGCAAAGCTCATATTTCATTACCTCCAATTATTGTTAAAACAATTATACACAAACTGCAAATAAAGTCAAATCACTATATGAGTGCAAGCGGGCTTGCTGACAGGCGTACTTTTTTGCTTCGTTTTAAATTTTATTTAATTAATATGTTGTTATAATGTAAAATCTAATGTAAACTATTATCCGATTGTACGACTAACTGGAGGACAGCACATGAAAAAACGCATATTATCAATTCTTTTATGTGCAATACTGTTTGCCGCGCTTGTGCCGATGACGGCATCAGCTGCAGGTGAGTTTCAATACTCGGGCGCCTGCACAATGAACGGATACGGTGTTCTCGTCATCGATGGCGATGCAAACGTATCGGGCGGCAACGGAACAAGAAGCATTGTTATTGAAAAGAACGCGGGAAACGTCACGCTCAGCAATATCAATGTTGACAATATTACAATTAACGGCGGCAAGGTTACCGCTACGGGTACAAACGGCATAACCGCGAACAGCGTTGAAATAAAAGGCGGTACCGTATATGCAAATGGCAGCGGAGAGTACGGTATTTACGCAAAAAGATCCATCTCGGTGACCGGCGGTAAGCTGACTGCAAGCGGTTCTGTGGGATGCCTGTATTCGCTCGGCGAGCTTAATTGCACACTTCCCGTTCAGCAGGGCAAAGTTGCCGGCAGTAAGACTATGCAAAATGCAAGCATTGCTTACGGAACATATGTCGTTGGCGATAAATCAGTCATTGTGCTTTGGCTTGCATCAAGCGCACCCTGCACACATGAAAATACCAGGCTTGTTGGCGAAAAGGAAGCGACATGTACTGAGCCGGGTTACAGCGGAGATACCGTATGCCCGGATTGCCTTGTAACAGTAAAATCAGGAAGCAATATCGCTCCCCTCGGCCATGTCTATTACGAAGGCAAATGCCTGCGCTGCGACAAAACCGACCCTGACGAGAGCTTCACCGATACAAGCGGACTTATCAAAAACTACAGAACAGCGATAACATGGGCCGCCGACAACAATGTTGCGGCTGGTTATCCCCAGTCTGACGGCACATATAAGTTTTATCCCAATAATATGTGCACCCGTGCTCATGTTGTGACATTCATATGGCGCGCAAAGGGATGCCCCGAGCCTAACTCTGCCAATAATCCCTTCAGGGATGTCAGCAGCTCAAGCCCTTACTATAAAGCCATACTCTGGGCGGCTGAAAAGGGAATAACAACCGGCTATCCCGACGGAACATTCAGGCCCGACAATCCCTGTACCCGCGCTCATGTGGTAACCTTTATCTGGCGCAGTGAGGGCGAACCCACATACAGCACAAAAGCATCACTTTCCGATGTTTACGGACTCAACCTGGATTTCACAAAGGCAATTTACTGGGCGGCTGAAAAAGGAGTTACGACCGGATATTATGACGGAACCTTCCGCCCCAACAATGTGTGTACAAGAGCACAGGTAGTAACCTTTATTTACAGAGATATAAACGGATAAAATTAAGCTTTATTCCACGGAACTTCTGTTCCGTGGAATTTTTTTGCTTTAAGGCTAATATCTTAAAGCAAAGGGGTGATACCATGTCTTATGAAGAAAATCCGAAACTGAAAGCAAAGGAACACAAGGTCGAAATGCAGGGACGAGCTTCCCTTGCCGTCACAGGGGTGGAGGATGTCGAGAGCTTTGACGAAACGGAAATTGTTATGAATACATCTCAGGGAAATCTTATTGTGCGCGGAAGCGGACTGCACATCGGGAAGATTAATCTTGATGTGGGCGAGATTAAGGTCGAGGGCGTAATAAACGATCTGAGCTATGAGGAAGTATCGGGCGCAGGCGGCATTTTTGCCAAGCTGTTCGGCTAAATGAAAATCAGTATACTGTCCCAACTGATGCAGATAGTGCTGAGCAGTCTTCTGGGCTTTGCATTCGGCTTTCTGTACGATGCCTTTAAAGTGCTCAGAAGGAGCGGTGGAGGGAAAACATTTTCCGCATTTATGGATGCGCTGTTCTGCATTACAGTATGTTTTGCCCTTTTCGTGACGGGAATGAGTGCGGGCGACGGAAGTCTTGACCTTGCCATGCTCATATTCGCGGGTATCGGATTTTGCGGCTATATGTTCCTGCTGTCCGACAGAGTTTTCTCAACTTTGCAGCGCACGTTCGGTATAATAAAACAAGCCCTTGCCAAGGTGTTTTCACCGATTGAAAAAATCTTGAAAAATGTTTCGGAAATACTGAAAATACTCTTTTCAAAAACAGGGGACATGTTTAAACAGGGCAAAGTACATAAGCGCAAGCACGGGGGACAACTTAATGGACAGGAAAAAACCGACAGTAATTGCGGGGCTTGCAATTACGGCGATGATAGCTTATGGAGCGTTCAGCCTTATAGGCGTTCTTGACCAGCTTAAGGAAACGGAGAGCTTAAGTGCGCAGCTCAATGCGGAGATTGAAGCCGTTCAGAATGAAAACAGCAGCATAATCTATCTGACTTCAAATCTTGATTCCGATTCGGAAAAGGAAAAGCTTGCACGGGAAAGACTGGGACTTGTTAAACCCGGCGAAATCGTGTTTGTTAATCAGCGCGGATAACTAAAAAACCGAAGCCTTATGGCTTCGGTTTTTTTTGATTTTATTTAACGCTGAACAGAATATCCGCATAGCTCGGATAGGGCCAGTGATCTTTTGCGGTGCGGGTTTCAAGCTCGTCAACAGTGTCACGCAGGGCTGACATTGCGGGAAGCACGCGATCCTTGTATGCGGCGGCGCGTGTGTAGTTTTCGCTGAGGAGGTTAACCTCGTTGACCTTTGCTTCCAGAGCGTTGACCTGCTCGACAGCATCGGCAATGAGCTTGCTTATCCTTGCGCTGAGTTCTTTTTCAAATCCGTATTCAATGCCGAGCTCTTTCTTGCTCAGGGCGGCATCTGAGAGTTCCTTTGAATACGCGCTGACTGCGGGGAGAATGTCGTGCCATACCATGTCCATCATGGTGAGAGCCTCGATATTAAGTACCTTGGAGTATGTATCGAGCTTCATCTTGTATCTTGCGGCAAGCTCAATTTCGGAGTAAACGCCGTGGCGCTCGAAAAGCTCAATGTTCTTCTGGTCGATGTAGTAGGGGACACAGTCGGGAGTTGTCGGAAGATTGAGAAGACCTCTCTTTTCCGCCTCTTTTACCCATTCCTCGTCATAGCCGTTGCCGCTGAAGATAATGCGCTTATGCTCCTTGATTACGCGACGGATGAGCTCGTGCAGAGCATTCTCAAAGTCTTTGGCGCCTTCAAGCTCATCTGCGTACTGACGGAGAGACTCGGCAACCGCGGTGTTGATGACAACATTTGCACCGGAAATCGATGCGGATGAGCCCAGCATACGGAACTCAAATTTGTTTCCTGTGAATGCGAAGGGCGTGGTGCGGTTGCGGTCGGTGGTGTCCTTGGTGAAGCGGGGCATGACGTGAACGCCGACCTTGAACTGCTCGTTGGTCTTGCTGTCGTAATCTCTGTCAGCCTCTATTGCTTCGAGTATTTCTTCGAGTTCTTCGCCGAGGAAGACGGATACGATTGCGGGGGGTGCTTCGGCGGCACCGAGTCGGTGGTCGTTTCCTGCGCTGGTTACGGAAATGCGCATCATGTCCTGATAGTCGTCAACGGCCTGGATAATGGCGCAGAGGATAAGAAGGAACTGCGCGTTTTCGTAGGGAGTATCACCGGGCTCAAGAAGGTTTATGCCGGTGTTGGTAGTCAGTGACCAGTTGTTATGCTTGCCGGAGCCCGTAACGCCTGCAAAGGGCTTTTCGTGCAGAAGACAGACCATGTCATGTTTTCTTGCAAGCTTCTGCATAAGCTCCATGGTTATCTGATTGTGGTCGGCGGAAATGTTTGCGGTTGAGAAGATGGGAGCCAGCTCGTGCTGAGCGGGAGCGGCTTCGTTGTGCTCGGTTTTTGCCAGAACACCCAGCTTCCACAGCTCCTCGTCAAGCTCACTCATGAAAGCGGAAACGCGGGGTTTTATTGCGCCGAAGTAGTGATCCTCAAGCTCCTGGCCTTTGGGCGGCTTTGCGCCGAAAAGGGTACGGCCTGTGTACATGAGGTCCTTGCGCTTTTCGTAAACACTGCGGTCGATGAGGAAGTACTCCTGCTCGGGACCGACGGTGGTTCTGAGTGATGTTACGTCTTCATTGCCGAAGAGCTTAAGTATGCGCATGCCCTGGCGGTTTATAGCCTCCATGGAACGGAGCAGAGGGGTTTTCTTATCAAGAGCTTCGCCGCCGTAAGAGCAGAAGGCGGTGGGGATGCAGAGAACGCCGTCCTTTATGAATGCGTAAGAGGTGGGATCCCATGCGGTGTAGCCGCGGGCTTCAAAGGTAGCGCGAAGTCCGCCGGTGGGGAAGCTTGACGCATCGGGCTCGCCCTTTATGAGCTCTTTGCCCGAGAATTCCATGATTATTCTGCCGCCGTCGACGGGAGAAATAAAGCTGTCGTGTTTTTCGGCGGTGATGCCGGTCATGGGCTGGAACCAGTGGGTGAAGTGGGTGACGCCCTTTTCGATTGCCCAGTCCTTCATGGCATTTGCGACAACATTTGCGGTATCAAGATTTAAGCTTGCGCCGTCTTTTATTGCATGCTGGACCTGCTTGTATGTCTCCTTCGGCAGTCTTGCCTGCATGACTGAATCGTTAAATACCATCGAGCCAAACATTTCGGTTACGTTTTTCATAGCAGATCCTCCTTGTAAAAATAAAATAATGAAAAAATTATATTATTATATCCAAGCTTTGTCAAGGTTAGGAAAAATACTGGAATTAAAAGATTTTTTGCATAAAACTCTTGTGCTATCGGAGGATAGGTGTTAAAATACATTTTTGTGTTGAAAATCAGTCTATATTGAAGCAGAGGAGCTGCAAAGTTTATGAATAAACTCAGAAATGTTGCAATTATTGCCCACGTTGACCACGGCAAAACCACTCTGGTTGACGAGATGCTCAAGCAGAGCGGCGTTTACCGCGAAAACCAGGAAGTCGTTGACAGAGTTATGGACTCCGGTGACCTAGAGCGTGAGCGCGGCATCACCAGCATGGCAAAGAACACCGCCGTACAGTACGGCGATACAAAGATTAATATTGTCGATACCCCGGGACACGCGGACTTCGGCGGCGAGGTTGAGCGTATTCTGAAGATGGTCAACGGCGTTATCCTGCTCGTTGACGCGGCTGAAGGCCCCATGCCCCAGACCCGTTTCGTTCTCTCCCGCGCACTCGAAATGGGTCACCGTGTAATCGTTGTCGTAAACAAGATTGACCGTCCCGACCAGCGCATCCACGAAGTCATTGACGAAGTTCTCGAGCTTCTCATGGATCTTGACGCAACCGATGATCAGCTTGACTCTCCCATGCTTTTCTGCTCCGGCAGACAGGGCACCGCAAGCTACTCTCCCGATGTTGTCGGCACTGACCTCAAGCCCCTCTTCGAAACCATTCTCGAATATATTCCCGAGCCCGAGCAGAATACTGATGCTCCTTTCCAGATGCTCGTTTCCAGTGTTGACTACAACGAATATGTCGGCCGTATTGCAATCGGACGTATCGAGCGCGGTGTGATTAAGCAGAACCAGGAAATTGAGGTATGCAACTATCACAATGCCGATGCTCCCGCCATAAAGGCAAAGGCAGTATCCCTCTATGAGTTTGACGGACTGAGCAAGGTTCCCGTAACCGAATCTTCCGCAGGCAATATCATTGCAATGAGCGGCATCGGCGATGTCACAATCGGCGATACTATCTGCGCAAGAGGCGAGGCCGAGCCCCTGCCTTTCGTACAGATTTCCGCTCCCACACTGGAAATGACCTTCTCCGTTAACGACAGCCCCTTCGCAGGTCGTGAGGGCAAGTATGTTACCTCACGTCAGATTCACGACCGCTTAGTCCGAGAAACTCTCAAGGATGTTTCCCTGCGCGTGACCGAATCCGAGAATGCCACCGACTCATTCAACGTCGCAGGACGCGGTGAGATGAGCCTTTCCATCCTCATCGAAACCATGCGCCGCGAAGGCTATGAGTTCCAGGTATCTCCTCCCCGCGTGCTTTACCGCGAGATAGACGGCGTTCAGTGCGAGCCCGTTGAGCGCGTTGTCGCTGACGTTCCCTCCGACTACATGGGCGCAGTAATGGAAAAACTGGGCGCAAGAAAGGGCGAATTCGTTGAGATGCTCCCCGTGGGTAACCGCGTAAAGCTCACTTACCTCGTGCCCTCAAGAGGACTCTTCGGCTACCGCAACGAATTCCTCACCGACACCAAGGGTGAGGGCATTATGGCATCCGTATTTGAAAAGTACGAGCCCTATAAGGGCGATATTGCCCGCCGCAACACAGGCTCTCTTATAGCATTTGAAACCGGCGAAGCAGTTGCATACGGCATCTGGAATGCTCAGGAGCGCGGCGCAATGTTCATCACCCCCGGCACCAAGGTTTACGGCGGCATGGTCGTCGGTGTATGCCCCAAGTCCGAGGACGTTCCCGTAAACGTTTGCCGCACCAAGCACCTTACCAACACCCGTGCATCCGGCTCTGATGAGGCACTCCGCCTTGTACCGCCCAAGCAGCTCAGCCTTGAGCAGTGCCTTGAGTTCCTCGCAGACGATGAGCTTCTCGAGGTCACTCCCGAGCACCTCCGCCTGAGAAAGAGCATTCTTGACCACAGCCTTCGCATGAAGAGCGTAATGAGAAATAAATAAAATTACCAGAGCACCTGCTAATTAAGCAGGTGCTCTTTTTTATTTGCCAAGTATGCGGCTGTATATTATAATGATAAAAAACAAATCTGGTTGGTAAATACATTGAAGAAACTTGTTATCGGTGTTCTAGCACATGTGGATGCGGGAAAGACGACTCTTTCCGAAGCTCTTTTATATACCTGCGGAAGCATACGCAAGCTGGGCAGAGTCGACCACAAGGACACCGCACTTGACACAAACAATATAGAGAGAGCAAGGGGAATAACCGTGTTCTCGAAACAGGCACAGCTGAAAACGGATAATCTCGAGCTGTGTCTCCTTGACACGCCGGGACACGTGGACTTCTCGGCAGAAACCGAGCGAAGTTTGCAGGTAATGGACATGGCGGTGCTCGTCATATCGGGCACGGACGGAGTTCAGGCTCACACGGAAACGCTTTGGCGACTTTTAGAAAAGCACAGCATTCCCACCGTCATTTTCATAACCAAAATGGATATAAACACCTGCGACGAAAATGCACTCATGCAGGATGTGCGCCTGCGCCTTGACGAAAACTGTTTCGATTTCGGAAAACCCTTCGACTACGAAGCAATGGCGATGAGCGACGAAACGGCGCTTGAGGAATACATGGAAAACGAAAGCCTCAGCGATGAGTGCATATCCCGACTTGTCCGCGAGAGAAAAATTTTCCCCTGCTCATTTGGCTCGGGACTCAAACTCGAGGGAGTTGACAAGCTTCTCGCCCTCATTGAAAAGTATGCCGAACAGCCAAAGTACGACGATGTATTCGGTGCGAAGGTTTATAAAATAATCCGCGATAATCAGAATAATCGCCTGAGCTGTATGAAAATAACTGGCGGCACGCTGAAGCTCAAGGACAGCATCGAGTATGAGGACAGAAACGGCAATGTCATAAGCGAAAAGGTAAACGGCATCCGCCTGTATTCGGGTGCAAAGTACGAAGCCGTCACCAAAGTGAGTGCAGGAACAGTCTGCGCAGTACAGGGACTCAGCGCAACGTATACGGGGCAGGGCATAGGTAAGGAGTCTAATTCCTCCTCGCCCGAGCTTGAGCCCGTTTTGTCCTATCGAATTAATCTGCCCAAGGGCACAGATGCACAGACCGCTCTTAAAAAGCTTCGCATACTCGAGGACGAGGATCCCATGCTCCGCATAGTGTGGAACGAACAGCTCAAGGAAATCCGCGTTCAGCTCATGGGCGAGGTGCAGACGGAGGTTCTTACGCAGATAATAGCGGAGCGTTTTGATATGGATGTCACCATAGATAACGGCGGCATCATGTACAGGGAAACCATAAAGAAAGCCGTTGAGGGCGTAGGCCATTATGAGCCTCTGCGCCACTACGCGGAGGTGCATCTTGAACTGTCGCCCCTCGAAGAGGGCGCAGGTCTTGTGTTCGATTCCGTGTGCAGTGAGGACGTGCTAGACCGCAACTGGCAGAATCTTATTATCACCCACCTTTACGAGAAAAAACATCTCGGCGTGCTGACGGGCTCACCCATAACGGATATGAAGATAAGCCTGCTTGCAGGCAGAGCCCATCCAAAGCACACCGAGGGCGGCGACTTCCGTGAGGCAGTTTACCGCGGCGTGCGTCAGGGACTTATGCAAGCCGAAAGTGTTCTCTTAGAGCCGTGGTATGCCTTTAAAATTGAAGTTCCGCCCGAGCATATCGGCAGAACTATAAGCGATATAAGAGCAATGAGCGGCGAGTTTGAAGCGACTGCGGACAGTAACGGCATGTCAGTTCTTGAGGGAATAGCCCCCGTTTCGGAAATGAACGGCTATGCCTCCGAGCTTATGGGCTATACCCACGGCAAGGGCAGAATTTCCTGCCGGCTAGCAGGCTATAAGCCCTGCCACAACACGGAAAAGGTGCTTGAGGAAACCAACTACAATCCCGAGGCTGATTTAGAAAACAGCCCCGATTCCGTGTTCTGCTCCCATGGAGCGGGCACGGTCATAAAGTGGAACGAAGTGCGTAATTATATGCACATCGACACGGGCTACGGCAGAGAAAAAACGGAAGCTCCCGTTTGCCGCCCGCGAAACTTCAGCATTGACGACAAAGAGCTTGAAGCGATTATGGAGCGGGAGTTCGGACCTATCCGCCGCAGGGAATATACAAAGCCCGTGAGCGTGCAGACTACTGATAACGAGCTTCACCCGACGAAAAAAGAATATCTCATCGTCGACGGCTATAATGTCATTTTCGGATGGGATGAGCTCAGCGAGCTTGCAAAAGATAATCTTGAGCTTGCAAGAGAGCATCTTGTTGACACGCTGCGAAGCTACCGCGCGTTCTGCGACTGCGAGCTGGTGCTTGTGTTTGACGGATATAAGGTGCAGGGTAACGCAGGCGAAAAGACCGACAGCGGCAAGGTGCACGTCGTCTATACAAAAGAGGGCGAAACCGGCGATATGTATATCGAAAAGCTGGCAAACGACATAGGCAAGAACTATTCTGTCCGCGTTGTCACCAATGACTCGCTGATTCGCCTTTCCGCACTTCGCTCGGGCGTACTGCGTATGTCGTCGACGGAATTTATAAACGAGCTCAAGGATACAATGGCTCGTATTACGGAGTTTTTTGATAATGGAAAACGATGAACTTTTAAGGCGCGCGGAGGATCTTGCAGAGCGTTGTGAACGCATGGCAAGCCTTACCTCAACCGCCTTTCTGACCCCTGCCGAACAGTATGCGCTCGTTAGTTGGGTAAAGGGCAGAGACGTGAAAATGCTCCTTTTCGGCGGACATGCTGACTGTGAACGCAAGGCCGCGTTTTTCCTCCCGTTTTATATGGAGGAGGAATACTTCGATGGCGCAGAGCAGGTCTGCGCGATAAAGATACAAGCCTATTTCGGCGAGCCCGGGCATAGAGATTACATGGGTGCACTTTTAGGCCTTGGCATAAAGCGCGAATGGCTTGGTGATATCTGGGTCAAGGGCGACACTGCAACGGTGTTCTGTCTGCCGTCGGTACAGCGGCATCTTATAGACAGCCTTGATAAGGTCGGGCGATACGGGGTTAAGACTTCGAAGCTTGAGCTTAGCGAGATTGAAGCTCCCGAAAGAAAAACAAAGCATGTAAGCTTCTCGGTTAAAAGCCCCCGCTTTGATGCGGTGGTTGCGGGGATGTTTGGTCTTTCACGAACTGCGGCGGCGGACAAGATAAACGCAGGGGATGCAAGCCTCAACTACACCCAGTGCTTCAAGGTTGATGCCGCGGTAAAAGAGGGAGATATAATATCCCTCCGCGGCTACGGAAAAGGAATTTTAGGCGCCGAGGGCGGACAGAGCAAAAAAGGCAGAACATTTTTGAGCGCTGAAATATATAAGTAATGGCAGAATGAATATTCTGCCATTTTCTTTCGCTCAAAATATAATTCGCAAAATAATTTATATAAAACTGTTGACAAAATAATAAAGCGAGCTTAATATGGGATTATAAAGAAAAGAGAGGTATGAGAACATGAAAAAAACACTTTACAGTCTTATGCTCAGCGACGAGGTCGTTGCGGAGGTTGACCGCCTTGCACACCGCCTCGGCACAAACCGTTCAAATCTCATAAACCAGATTCTTGCGGAGAGAGTCGGCATGGTGACTCCCGAGCGCAGAATAAACGATATATTTACCGCAATTCAGGAAATGCTGACACCGTCAAGGGAGCTGGTGCCCTTCTTCGCACCCAACGCCATGACCATGTCCATGAAGAGCTCGCTTGAGTATAAGTACCGCCCCACGGTAAAATACGAGGTCGAGCTTTATCGCGGCGACAGCGATGCTCTTGGTGAGCTGACAGTCGTATTCCGCACTCAATCTCTTGCACTCATAAATGCCATGACGGACTTCTTCCGACTCTGGAAGAGCATTGAGGATGCGCACCTCAGACCTCTTCTGGGCGAGAACGCACCCGAATACGCGCTGTATGACGGAAAGTTTGTCCGCTCAATCGCACTGCCTCAGCGCGACTGCACTTCCGACGAGCTTGCGGGTGTAATTTCCGAATATATCAAGCTCTTCGACTCTATGATGAAAGGCTATCTTGCAGGGCGATACGATGCCCGCGAGATTGAAGCCTGCTATTACTCACTCTTAAGGAGAGCTGACATCCTTATCTAAGGAGGCTTTTAAATGAACGCACAGAATTTTACTCAGAAAAGCATTGAAACAATCCAGACCGCCAAGAATATGGCGCAGGAAAACAATAATCAGTACATCACTCCCGAACATCTTCTGTATGCCCTCGTCGACCAGGACGGCGGACTAATTCCCTCGCTCTTCGGGAAAATGGGTGTTGACTGCAACGCGGTGCTGTCCGAGCTGGATTCGGCAATCCGCGCACTTCCCAAGGTGGCGGGCGACTTTGACGTATATCTCTCGCGCGAGGCGGACAAGGCCATGGGCGCTGCCCAGAAAGCCGCCGAAAGCATGGGCGATGAATATCTCTCCGTCGAGCACATAATGATTGGCATTTTTGCCGCCGCAACCCCTGCGGTTAAGCGGATTTTTTCCGACCATGGCATAACCAAATCCAAGTTTTCCGCCGAGCTTTCAAAGGTCAAGAGCGGACCTGTCACAAGCGATAACCCCGAAAGCGGCTACGATGCACTGACAAAGTACGGCACTGACCTTGTGGAGCGTGCCAGAAATCAGGAGCTTGACCCCGTAATCGGCAGAGATACGGAGATAAGAAACGTAATCCGTATTCTCTCGCGCAAAACCAAGAATAACCCCGTGCTTATCGGCGAACCCGGTGTCGGCAAAACGGCAATCGCTGAGGGACTTGCACAGCGCATAGTCCGCGGCGATGTTCCCGAGGGGCTTAAAAATAAAACGATTTTTTCTCTCGATATGGGCGCGCTTATTGCAGGTGCAAAGTACCGCGGCGAGTTTGAGGAACGACTCAAGGCCGTTCTGCAGGAGATTAAGCAGTCCGAGGGCGAGATTATTCTCTTCATCGACGAATTGCATACCATAGTCGGCGCGGGCAAGACCGAGGGCAGTATGGACGCGGGCAACCTGCTCAAGCCCATGCTTGCGAGAGGTGAGCTCCACTGCATCGGTGCGACCACCCTTGACGAATACCGCAAGTACATCGAAAAGGATGCCGCTCTCGAACGCCGATTCCAGCCCGTTCTGGTTTCCGAGCCTACGGTTGAGGATACAATCTCAATTCTCCGCGGCCTCAAGGAACGCTACGAGGTTTACCACGGCGTAAGAATCCACGACAACGCAATCGTTGCCGCGGCAACCCTTTCCGACAGATATATTTCCGACCGATTCCTGCCCGACAAGGCAATCGACCTTGTTGACGAAGCCTGCGCACTTATCCGCACGGAAATTGACTCCATGCCCGCGGAGCTTGACGATATCCGCAGAAAGATAATGCAGCTTGAGATTGAGGAAATGGCGCTGAAGAAAGAAACGGACAGACTTTCCGTTGACCGCCTTTCCAAGCTCACCGAGGAGCTTGCAAATCTCAAGGAAGATTTTAACGAGCGCAAGCTCCGCTGGGAGCAGGAAAAGAACAGCGTTGACGAAGTCAAAAAGCTCAAGAGCGATATTGAGCGCATGCACGGCGACATCGAAAACGCTCAGCTCAGATACGAATACGAAAAAGCCGCAAAGCTGAAGTATTCCGACCTGCCAGAGCTTGAACGCCGTCTTGAACAGGCGGAAAAGCTCAGTGAGGAACGCAAGAACGACAGCATGGTGCACGATACCGTAACCGAGGAAGAAATTGCGGGTATCGTTGCAAAATGGACGGGTATCCCTGTTGCAAAGCTTATGGAGGGCGAGCGCGAAAAGCTTCTCCACCTCGACGACATTATTCATAAGCGCGTTATCGGTCAGGACGAAGCGGTGCAGAAGGTCACAGAGGCAATTCTGCGCTCCCGCGCAGGCATCGCAGACCCC
>JAZLFI010000249.1:0-5925 GCA_045615725.1 Oscillospiraceae bacterium | reverse complement strand
CGGCGGAAGCGCACCCCACGGCGGCGGCGCATTCAGCGGCAAGGACCCCACCAAGGTTGACCGCAGCGGTGCCTACGCATCACGCTATGTTGCAAAGAACATCGTTGCTGCAGGCCTTGCGGACAAGTGCCTTGTTCAGCTGGCATATGCAATCGGCATTGCAAAGCCCGTATCCGTCATGGTTGATACCTACGGCACTGGCAAGGTAAGCGATGAAAAGCTTGCAGAGGCGGTTGAAAAGGTATTTGACCTGCGTCCCACCGCAATCATCCGCGACCTCGACCTTAAAAAGCCCATTTACCGCCAGCTTGCCGCATACGGTCATATGGGACGCGAGGACTTAGGCGTTGCATGGGAAAAGACCGACCGCGTTGACGCACTTCTTCAGGCAGTAAAGTAATGCATATTCCGACATGTGAAAGCCAGAAACTTGATATACTGAGCTTTGATGAAGCTCTTTGTAATTCGGGCGGCAGGGGAGATTACGACAGCGACAAGTGGCTGTACGTTCCCGATTACTATGCCGATTACCGATATATACTCGGTACAAAAGGTGAGAATCCTCTCATTTGCATCGGCATAAATCCATCCACCGCCGCACCCGATGACCTTGACAATACGCTGAAAAGTGTTGCACGAATAGCCGAGCATAACGGTTATGACAGCTGGATAATGTTTAATGTATATGCTCAGCGCGCCACAAACCCCGATGATATGGATAATGCGCTGAACGAAAAGCTCCACCGCGAGAATATGCGCGCCTTTGAGTACATACTCTCCAATGTGGGCGAGGGAGTTTCGCCTGCCGTATGGGCGGCATGGGGCACCATAATCGAAAAACGGGACTACCTGCGGGACTGTGTCCTTGACATGCTTAAGCTGGGTCAGCAGTACGGCGCACATTGGGTTTCCGCAGGCAAAAAGTCCAAGAAAGGCCACCCCCACCATCCGCTGTATCTCCGCAAGGATGCGGAAACCGAGGGATTTGACATTATAAGCTATCTGGACGTAATCGGAGACTAACATGATAAAATTAGCAGTCTGTCAGATTAAAACGGAACTTGATAAAGCCCTCACCATGCAGAAAGCGGAAAGCATGGTGCGTGAGGCGGCAATGAACGGTGCCAATATCGTCGTCCTGCCCGAGATGTTCAACTGCCCCTATGATAAGGCATACTTCAGACCTTTTGCTGATGCGGAAAACGGCGAGAGTGTGGAGCTGATGTCGGGCTGGGCAAAGGATAACGGCGTAATCCTCGTGGGCGGAAGCATACCCGAAAAGGACGGCGATAAGCTTTATAACACCTGCTTTGTGTTCGACGAAGAGGGGCGAGTTATTGCCAAGCACCGCAAGGCCCACCTTTTCGATGTGGATATCGAGGGCGGCATCCGCTTTAAGGAATCGAATAACTTTGCCCCGGGAAATGATATAACCGTTTTTGACACCAAATACGGCAAAATGGGCGCAATGGTCTGCTTTGATATCCGTTTTCCCGAGCTCAGTCGTGCCATGGCAAAGAGGGGAGCGCAGATAATATTCTGCCCCGCCCAGTTCAATATGACAACGGGACCTAAGCACTGGGAGCTCAGTGTCCGATCCCGCGCCATGGATAACGAAGTATTCTTTGTTGGCGCATCAGCCGCAAGGTACGAGGGCTTTTCATATGAATGCTGGGGTCATTCAACGGTGGCAAGTCCCTTCGGCATGGTCATCGCCTCCTGCGATGAAAAGGAGCAGATTCTATATTGCGATATTGACCTTGATGAAGTCGAGTCTACCCGCAAGCAGTTACCCACATTTTTAAACCTCCGCGAAGAGCTTTATTCCGTCGCAAAATAATCAAAACTGATAAAAAATCACATCATCTTTTGTTGATGTTGATAAATTTGAAAAAAAGGCTTGCCAAACTGATGGCAAGCCTTTATAATGCCTTATGGTAGATTTTTAAAACGGTACAGAGAGACCGGCAAAATCGCAGATATGGTATAATAGCGTGCTTTGCTGCACCCAGATGTTGCGTATCTTGTCGGAAACGGCAGGATATTTTTTTATGCGCGGAGGTGGCGGCTTGAAGCTTAAAGCAAAGCTCATGGACGAGGCGGCAATGGGCAGGGCGCTCATGCGAATCTCCCATGAGATAACCGAAAAAAACAGAGGCGTTGAGAATGTTGTCATAGTCGGCATCAAGCGCCGCGGCGAAACAATCGCAAGCATTATCCGCGACAATATCAGCAAGATAGAAAATGTTGAGATACCCTGCGGCAGTGTTGATATTAAATTCTACCGCGACGATTTAAGCCACGTCAGCGATTCACCCGTAACGCGTGAGGCGGATTTGGGTGTCGATATAAACGATAAGGACGTTGTCCTCGTTGACGATGTTCTGTATACCGGGAGAACGGCCAGAGCCGCCATAGAAGCGGATTTCTCCTACGGTAGACCAAGGACCATTCAGTTTGCCGTACTGGTCGACAGAGGCCACAGAGAGCTTCCCATAAGGGCGGACTTCGTCGGCAAGAATGTTCCAACCTCCCGAAGCGAGCTTATCGAGGTCAGACTTCCCGAGTTCGACGGGGATACGGGAGTTTATTTAATTGCGCAAGAATAAATTTATATAGAGAAATTGAAAGGACAAAGTTATGAACCTTACCTACAACATCAGCGACAGACCTAAGTTCGGTCAGGTAATTCTGTTTGCACTGCAGCAGCTGCTTGCAATCATGGCCGCAACAATCGCAGTTCCCGCAATCATCGGCAACGGCATGTCCCAGACCGCAGCACTCTTCGGTGCTGGCGTCGGTACCATCGTTTATCTTCTCTTCACTAAGTTCAAGAGCCCCGTATTCCTCGGTTCTTCATTCGCATTCCTCGGTTCCATGGCAACCGCATTTGCAGGTGCCGTAACCGTACAGGCAGGCTACGCAGGCCTCATCCTCGGCGCACTTTTTGCAGGTCTTGTATACGTTATAATCGCAATCGTAGTTAAGGCATGCGGCGTTGCATGGATTGACAAGATTATGCCCGCAGTCGTTATCGGACCCACCGTTGCAATCATCGGTCTTTCCCTTGCAGGCAATGCAATCGGCGACCTCACCAACGCAGCAGGCGCAGTTACCGCATCTCCCTATGTCTGCATCATCTGCGGCCTCGTAACTTTAGCAGTTACCATGCTCTGCTCCGTATACGGCAAGAAGTTCCTAAAGATGATTCCCTTCATCATCGGCATCCTTGCAGGCTACGCAGTAGCGGCAATCTTCACCGTTATCGGCAACAACAGCGGCAATGAAGCACTTCAGGTAATCAACTTTGGCCTCTTCCAATCCATGACCTGGGTTCCCGACTTCACCTTCCTCCAGGCGGCAAAGGGCTTTGACGCAGTTGACGGCTCTTACATTGCAACCGTCGCAGTCGCATATGTTCCCGTAGCATTCGTTGTATTCGCAGAGCATATCGCAGACCACAAGAACCTTTCCTCCATCATCGGCACCGACCTCCTCAAGGAGCCCGGCCTGCACCGCACCCTTCTCGGTGACGGCGTAGGTTCTGTCGCAGGCGCAATCTTCGGCGGCTGCCCCAACACCACTTACGGCGAATCCATCGGCTGTGTTGCAATTTCCGGCAACGCTTCCGTTATCACCATTCTCGCAACCGCAATCCTCGCAATCGTAATCTCCTTCTTCGGACCCTTCGCAACCTTCCTCGCAACCATTCCTTCCTGCGTAATGGGCGGTGTTTGCGTAGCACTTTACGGCTTCATCGCTGTATCCGGTCTTAAGATGATTCAGGACGTTGACCTCAACGAGAACCGCAACCTCTTCGTCGTTTCCGTAATCCTCATCGCAGGTGTCGGCGGCATGAGCGTTTCCTTCGGCAAGGTTACCATCACTGAGGTTGCATGCGCACTCATCCTCGGCATCCTCACCAACCTCATGTTCAACAACAAGAAGGCAAAGTAAGTTAATACATATTCATAGCCGGTGGTTAAAACCACCGGCTTATTTTGTTGACAATCAGCGCTCAATGCTGAATAATAAAAGTATAAATCAAAGGATAGGTGGAGCGATATGCAAAAGACAAAGCTTTCTCCGAAATTCTGGGCGGCGCTGACTATATTCAGCTTCGTCGGACAGGTCGCATGGGTCGTTGAAAACATGTATTTCAACGTCTTTATATATAAGATGTTCAATGCCTCTGCGGACGAAATATCCCTCATGGTAGCGGCATCTGCCGTTGCGGCAACGCTGACGACTATATTCATCGGTGCGCTGTCGGATAAAGTGGGCAAGCGCAAGCTGTTTATCTGCGGCGGTTACATAGTATGGGGCATTTCCATTCTGTCCTTTGCCTTTATCCGCACGGACGTGATAAACAAGCTGTTTCCCGCGGCGGTGTCAGCCGCATCAGTGGGCGTATCCCTTGTAATCATCATGGACTGCGTAATGACCTTCTTCGGCTCAACGGCGAACGATGCCTGCTTTAACGCATGGCTGACTGATTCCACCGACTCCACAAACCGCGGCGCCGCCGAGGGCATCAATGCCATGATGCCGCTGGTTGCAATTCTCGCCGTGTTCGGCGGATTTATGGGCTTTGATCTTGATAAATCCGAAAGCTGGGTAAGCATCTTCATGATTATCGGCATCGCCGTTTCCGTAATCGGCGTCCTCGGCATATTCCTTATAAAAGAGCCAAAGATAGATAAAACTGAGAACAATAAGTACTTTGCAAATATCGTCTACGGCTTCCGTCCCTCGGTAATGCAGAGCAACAAAACTCTTTATGCCTGCCTGCTTGCCTTTGCGGTGTTCGGCATCTCCATTCAGATTTTTATGCCCTACCTCATTCTGTATTATGAAGTTTCCCTCGGCATGGAAAATTATGTTCTCATTATGGCACCAGCGATTGCCGTTGCGGCAGTGGTGACGGCGTTCTACGGCAAGCTCTATGACAAGGTGCATTTCCGCGCCGCCATAGTTCCTGCGCTGGGCATGCTCGCCCTCGGCTATGTTCTGCTGTTTATTTTCAAATCCACCGCAATGGTGTTTGTCGGCTCACTGCTGATGATGTGCGGCTATATATCGGGCATGGCTGTGTTCGGCGCTGTAATCCGCGACTATACACCCCTTAACCGCGCAGGCATGTTCCAGGGACTGCGCATAGTCGGTCAGGTGCTTATCCCCGGAATTATCGGCCCTGCAATTGGCGCGGCGGTGCTGAAAAACGCAGAGCTCATCACAAATAGTGACGGCACTCAGTCCTTTATACCGAATGCAAACATTTTCCTTGCCGCCCTAATCGCGGCACTGTGTATCGCCCCCGTGCTTGTTCTCATCTCGCGCCTTATGAAAAAGGAGAAGACCGATGCGTAAACTGATGACCGAGGCAGGGGAGCGCCTTTGCGGCAAAGCATGGGATGTCTACCCCAGACCCCAACTGCGCAGAAAAGATTATGTAAACCTGAACGGACAGTGGGATTTCGCCGTAACACTAAGCGATGAAATGCCCTCAGCCTTTGACAGAAAGATAAACGTGCCATTTCCCGTGGAGTCGGATTTATCGGGAGTAGCCGAGCATTTTTCCGAGGGAAGCAGGCTTTGGTACCGCACATATTTTGCCGCACCGCAGGGTGAGCGGGTTATTCTCCACATAGATGGAGTCGACCAGTGCGCACGAGTATTTCTAAACGGCGAGTGCGTTGCCGATAATATCTGCACCGTACTTCACGGCGCGGAAACAGTTGACATAACACCATACATCAAACCCGAAAACGAACTGCTCGTCTGCGTCACTGATGACCTCAATGACAAAAGCTATCCCTACGGCAAGCAGACTCTTAAACGGGGCGGCATGTGGTATACCCCCGTTTCGGGCATATGGCAGACAGTGTGGCTTGAAGCCGTGCCGAATGAGTATATAAGCGGCAT
>JAZLFI010000248.1:0-7722 GCA_045615725.1 Oscillospiraceae bacterium | reverse complement strand
AGTTCCTCGGCCTTGTCCTCCCGCTCTATGTAGTTTATGCAGACGGCATATCCGTCCCCGGCAAGCTTTATTGCCTCGGCTCTGCCTATGCCGCGGGACGAGCCCGTTATCAGTGCAACTTTTTTCATACTTTAATCCTCTTCAAACTGGCTGTTATACAGTTCTTCATAAAGTCCGCCCTTTTCGATAAGCTCCTCATGGGTACCGCTTTCCACGATATCGCCCTTATCCATGACAAGGATGAGGTCTGCGTTGCGGATAGTGCTCAGTCGGTGGGCGATTACGAAGCTTGTTCTGCCCTCGGTGAGCTTGTCCATTGCGTTCTGGACAAGAGTCTCGGTGCGGGTATCGACGGAGGATGTTGCCTCGTCGAGGATTATCATGGGTGCGTTCTCTATCATCGCTCTTGCAATGGTGAGAAGCTGGCGCTGACCTGCGGAAAGACTGCTTCTGTCGGAAAGCACGGTATCGTACTTTTCGGGCAGGGTCATTATATAGTGATCCATACCAACTGCCTTGCAAACCTTGCGCAAAAGCTCGTCGGAAATATTTTCCTTGCCGTAGACGATATTCTCGCGGTAAGTTCCCTCGAACAGCCATGTATCCTGCAGTACCATGCCGAACATGGAGTGGACATCAGCGCGCTTCATTTTGGAAATGGGCACACCGTCTATTCTTATCTCGCCGCTCCACAAATCGTAGAATCGCATGAGCAGGTTTACCATAGTTGTTTTGCCTGCGCCCGTATGACCGACGATTGCAATCTTCTGTCCCGGCTTTACGGAGGCTGAGAAGTCGTTAATGACGGGCTTTTCCTCGTCATAGCCGAAGCGGACATGGTCAAATTCAACTGCGCCCTCAACCTTTTCGGGTGCGGCATTGCACTGGCTGTCGTCGGAAAGCTCCTCTTCGCTGAGGAATGCAAACACTCGCTCGCCTGCCGCGCCTGCCGCCTGAAGCTGGGTTGCCGCCTGAGATATCTGGTTAAGCGGACTTGTGAACAAGCGGACGTATGCGATAAAGGAAACTATAACGCCGAAGCTTATCTTGCCGTTCATGGTCAGAACTGCGCCGACAACGCAGACGGCAACATAGCCGAAGTTTC
This sequence comes from Oscillospiraceae bacterium, assembly GCA_045615725.1. GTDB lineage: Bacteria > Bacillota > Clostridia > Oscillospirales > Oscillospiraceae > F23-B02. Next base: position 6,617 of record JAZLFI010000248.1, on the reverse strand, counting down.
CGATAAAGCCCATAAAGGGCATCATAAGACCCGAGAAGAATCGGGATTTCCACGCGCTTTCATAGAGCTTGTCGTTTATCTTGTCAAACTCCTCGGTTACCTGCTTGGTAGCGCCGTAAACGCGGACAATATCGTGACCCGAATAGACCTCTTCGACATGACCGTTAATCTCGCCCAGATTATCCTGCTGCTGCTTAAAATACTTCTGCGAGCGCTTGAGAACACTGCCCATGAAGATAAAGCCGAACAGGGATGAGCCGATTGCAGTCAGCGCCATCTGCCAGCTCGTTGCAAACATGATGATGAGAACACCGAGGAACTGGGTCAGTCCCTGTACGAGAGTGGTTATGCTGGAGTTGAGGGTTGACGATACGGTGTCAACGTCGTTTGTGATGCGGCTGAGTACGTCACCGATGCTGACCTTGTCAAAATACTTGAGGGGTACGCGGTTAATCTTTGCGGAGATGTCATCGCGCATATGCCATGCAAGATGCTGCATGACGCTTATCATCACAAGGCTTGAAACGCAGGAGAGAATACCCGCTGAACCGTAAATGATAATAATTGAGATTATTGATTTTTTAACTGCGGGAAAATCAATTCCCGTCGCAAGTCCCGCTCCGATGGCATTCGTAAGATCCGCCATTCTGTCGGGAGCTATGATTGTCAAAACCGTTGCTGCAAGGGAGAACGCAAGTCCTATGATTATTGCCACATACCACGGGCGGCAGTATGCGTATAACTGCTGCATGGAGGTTTTGAAATCTTTCGGTTTTTCGTCGAGGCCTCTGCCTCTGCGACCCGGTCTTGGACTCATAAGGCAAGTTCCTCCTCTGAAAGCTGTGAAAGGGCAATCTGCTTATATACCTCGCAGTTAGCAAGAAGCTCTTTATGAGTTCCCATGCCGACCTGTCTGCCCTCGTCAAGCACTATTATTTTGTCTGCGCCCATGATTGTGCCTATGCGCTGGGCGACGATTATCTTGGTAACTCCGCTAAGCTCGGTTCTGAGAGCCTCCCGGAGCTGTCTGTCGGTTTTGAAGTCAAGAGCCGAGAATGTATCGTCGAAAATGATTATCTCGGGATGCTTGCTCAGTGCTCTTGCAATTGAAAGACGCTGTTTCTGTCCGCCTGAGAAGTTGGTGCCTCCCTGTGAAACAGGGGCATTTTCCTTTTCCTCAAGCTCGGAAACGAACTCCTCGGACTGGGAAATGCGCAGGGCATCGTCCATAAGTGCTTCGTCAGCACCCGATCCGTAAACTACATTTGATTTTACCGTGCCTGAGAACATGACGGCTTTCTGCGATACATAGGAAAGCTTTTCGCAAAGCGCTTCAATTGTGTAGTCCTTTACGTTCACGCCGTCAACGAGGACTTCGCCCCCGGTGGCATCGTAAAATCTGGGGATGAGGTTTACGAGAGTCGTCTTGCCCGAGCCCGTTGAGCCGATTACGGCAAGGGTTTCGCCCTTGTTTACGCTGAAGTTTATATTGCTGAGAACGGCTCCGCTTCCGCCGGGATAGGTGAAGGAAACGTTTTTAAACTCAATTTCGCCGTCCTTTGATGCGCTCTCTGCACCTTTGCCGTCAACGATTGTGGGTTCGGTATCAAGCACTTCGTTAATTCTCGTTGCCGCGACAAATGCACGGGGTGCGATAATGAACACCATGACGACCATGAGGAAGGACATGATGACCTGCAGTGCGTAAGACATGAAGACAATCATGTTTGCAAATATATCAACACGCTCGGCAATTACAGTTGCATTGTTAATAAGTATTGCGCCTATCCAGTAGATGGACATGCTCAGGCAGTTCATGGTGAGAGTCATGAAGGGGCTCAAAAGAGTCAGTGAACGGTTTGCAAACAGTGAATTATCACGCAGTTCCGTATTAGTCTTGCGGAATTTTTCTTCCTGATAACCCTCCGCGTTATACGCTCTGACAACGCGGATACCCGTGAGGTTTTCGCGCGCCGACTGGTTCAGCCCGTCCTGCAGCCACTGGATTTTCTTAAATCTCGGGTATGTCAGCAGCATTACGATGCCGAGTAGTATAACGAGGACTATAACCGCAATTGCGGTTGCCATAGACCACTGCCAAGCCTTGCCGATAATTTTCGTTACTGCCCATACCGCCATGACGGGTGCCTTGATTACGACCTGCATGCCCATGACGATGAGCATCTGCACCTGCATAACGTCGTTGGTGGAACGGGTGATGAGGCTTGCGGTAGAGAAAGAGTTAATCTCTTCCAGAGAGAAAGACTCCACCTTATCAAATAGCGCCTTGCGCAGGCGCTTTGAAAAGCCTGCTGAGATTACGGAGGCAAAGAAGCAGACAATGACGGAAGAAATGAGGCTTCCGAATGAGCACAGAAGCATCTTGCCGCCTGCGACCCATATATCGTGCATTGCGCTGCCTTCGGTTTCCACAAGCTTTGTAATCTCGGACATATAGTCGGGAAGCTTGAGGTCAAGCCATACCTGCGAAACAATGAACACAAGGCTCAGCAGGAAATACAGCCATTCTTTTTTGTTAATGTATCTGAATAGTTTAAACATCAGGTGGCAATTTTCTCCTTTGATTCAGACTTTGCCGATTCGTCAAGTTTTTTCTGAATAGCATCCTGGGCAATTTTTGCGGTTACCTGGGTGGAATTGCTCTTAACAAAATCGCCGTCGATAACCTTTAATATATCCACATAAACGTCCGTTTTTCTGAAGGGCGCTCTCTTTGCAACAAGGTCTGTATTGCGGAGAGACGCAACCACAACAGGTGCGCCTGTTTTCTGCGCGACTTTAAAAGAACCTGCGTGGAAGGGCAGCATCTCCCCTGTTTTTGTTCTGGTGCCTTCGGGATAAATGCAGGCAGAGCCTTCGTCATTCTTTATGTACTCTGCCATCTTTTTGATTGTCTTGAGCGCTTCCCTGTTATTCTCTCTGTCCATGACAAGGCAACCTGTCTTGTGCATAATCTTGCCGCCGATGGGGATTTTGAAGTTACTTGCCTTGGAGGCATAAATAATATTGTAGTCCTTAAGAAGAGGAATCTTTACAATGGGGTCAAACATTGACCTGTGGTTGCAGACCAGAAGGAAGCGCTTATCGGTTGGTATTTTCTCCAGCCCCGTTGCGTGAACTCTGATATTGCAGACTGTGCAGATACCCTCGGCAATCAGATTGAGCTGATTAACCCAGAATTTCGATGGCTTGTCCTGAGGCTTTTTCATGTCTATCGTAAGCTCTGTTATTATGAACATCAGCACTACGTAAACAAGGATGATTCCTACAAAGAATGCCGCAAACAGCAGTACTGTTATCCAGATGAGATTATACCAGGGCTGAGCAACAAACGACGTAAACATGGTTATTGCCGTGGCAATAACGCTCAGTCCTGAAATTGTTTTGATTAACATTGTTTTCTCTCCTCATTCGGTTTCTTAAAACCGATAAAATGCTAATTTTATATTGTATCACTAATTTCGTATTTTCCAACATATATTTTAAATTTTTTGAGTAATTTTCAATTTGTTAACATATTTTCACGGCATGCATAATACTTAACGCCAAATCTCCCGTTTTTGGGCGTATTGTCAATACAATGTCAATCTTTGCGCTCGTATTTGCAGTTTTTTGTACGAATTGCACATCTCCAAATTGCTTTTTTGCGCAGTTTCGTAGAAAATAATAAATTTGGATTTTTTATGCCGAAACGGGGCATTTTCAAATTGCTTTTTACTTTGAAATAGTATAGAATATGAAATTGCTCAAAGAAAGCAAAATATGTATAGGAGTGAAAAATTCTTATGATCTACCTGGCACCCATTATGGCAGTGGTCGCACTGGCGTTCGCAGCTTATAAGACTGCTTACGTGTCCAAGCAGGATGCAGGTACCGAGCGTATGAAGGAAATCTCCGGCTTCATCAATGAAGGCGCAAAGGCATTCCTCTTCGCAGAGTACAAAATCCTGGCAATCTTTATTGTAGTTCTTTTCCTGGTTATCGGCCTGTTCCTCAGTTGGTCTACCGCTCTCTGCTTTGTATGCGGAGCGATTTTCTCCATCCTGGCAGGTTATGTCGGCATGAACGTTGCTACCAAGGCTAACGTACGTACCGCAAACGCAGCCAAGGAAAGCGGAATGAACAAGGCTCTCTCCATCGCATTCTCCGGCGGTTCCGTCATGGGTATGTGCGTTGTCGGTCTTGGCCTTCTCGGCGCTTCCGTTCTTTATCTTATTCTCAAAGACACCAACGTTCTGTTTGGTTTCTCTCTCGGCGCATCCTCTATCGCTCTGTTTGCCCGTGTTGGCGGCGGTATCTACACCAAGGCTGCTGACGTCGGCGCTGACCTTGTCGGTAAGGTCGAAGCAGGCATCCCCGAGGATGACCCCCGTAACCCCGCTGTTATCGCTGACAACGTCGGCGACAACGTCGGTGACGTTGCAGGCATGGGCGCTGACCTCTTCGAAAGCTATGTCGGCGCAGTTATCTCCGCAATGACCCTCGGCGTTATCATCAGCGACGCAAGCGTTATCTTCCCCATGGTTATCGCAGCATTCGGTATTCTCGCATCCGTTATCGCAACCTTCTTCGTTCGCGGTAAGGAAGGCGCAAACCCCCATGCAGCTCTTAAGATGGGCTCCTACGTTTCCGCAGGTCTCGTAGTTGTTCTCTCCATCATCTTCAGCAAGACCATGCTCGGCGACTTCAAGGCAGCTTGGGCAATCATCTCCGGTCTGGCTGTCGGTCTTGTAATCGGCATCATCACCGAGGTTTACACCTCCGGCGACTACAAGTTCGTTAAGAAGATCGCTCAGCAGTCCGAAACCGGTTCTGCTACCACCATCATCTCCGGCATCTCCGTCGGCATGATGTCCACCTGGATTCCCGTAGTTCTTATCTGCGTTGCAATCTTTGTTGCATTCAAGTGCGACGGTCTCTACGGTATCGCTCTTGCAGCAGTCGGCATGCTCTCCACCACCGGTATCACCGTTGCAGTTGACGCATACGGTCCTATCGCTGACAACGCAGGCGGCATTGCTGAGATGAGCTACCTCGATCCCGATGTTCGCGAAATCACCGATAAGCTCGACGCAGTCGGCAACACCACCGCTGCAATGGGCAAGGGCTTCGCAATCGGCTCCGCAGCTCTGACTGCACTGGCTCTGTTCTGCTCCTTCACCCAGGCTACCGGCCTTGCAGACGCACAGGTCGCACTCACCAACCCCAACATCGTTATCGGCCTTCTCATCGGCGGTATGCTTCCCTTCGTATTCTCCGCTATGACCATGGACTCCGTTTCCAAGGCCGCATACAAGATGATCGAAGAAGTTCGTCGTCAGTTCCACACCATCCCCGGCATCATGGAAGGCACCGGCAAGCCTGACTACAAGGCATGCGTTGCTATCTCCACCACTGCTGCTCTTAAGGAAATGCTGGTTCCCGGTCTGATGGCTGTTATCGTTCCTCTGCTCGTTGGCTTCGTTCTCGGTTCCGCTGCTCTTGCAGGTCTCCTCGCAGGCGCACTCGTTGCAGGCGTTATGATGGCTATGTTTATGTCTAACGCAGGCGGCGCATGGGACAACGCAAAGAAGTACATCGAAGAAGGCAACCACGGCGGCAAGGGCTCCGAGTCCCACAAGGCTGCTGTTGTCGGCGACACCGTCGGCGACCCCTTCAAGGATACCTCCGGTCCTTCCATCAACATCCTCATCAAGCTGATGACTGTTGTTTCCACTGTTTTCGCAGTTGCATTCAAGGTAAACGGTATCTTCTGATTCGTTAGACGTTTTCAGACCCCGATCCTCACAGGTCGGGGTCTTTTTACATTATGTTAACATTCAGGCTTGACAAAGGGTGTATAATGTTATAGTTGAATGACTTATGTTTATCCGAAATATCCGGAATAGGAGAAACAAAATGCAAAAGATACTAAAGCCATCAGTAGCTGTAATGCTGGTTCTGGTGTTGGTATTCACCCTTATGATTGCTGTTATGCCCTCGGCATCTGCAGCATCCGATATCGATTCCCTGAAATCTCAGCAGAATGACCTTAAAGCTCAGGAGAGCGAGGTTCAGTCTACAATCGATTCACTTAAGAACAAGCAGGCAGGCTACATTGAATTGAAGACTGCGCTCGACCAGAAGAGTGCACTCACCATGCAGCAGATTTCAAACCTCAATGAGCAGATTGACCTCAATCAGCAGCTCATCGACGAAAAGACCAAAGAGGTCGATGCTGCACAGAAAGCCGCAGACGAACAGCTTATTAAATATCAGAAGCGCGTTCGCGTCCTCGAAGAGAACGGAAGATACACCTATCTTGAAGCTCTGCTCAGTGTTGGCAGCATCGGCGAATTCCTCAGTCTTATGGATGATATCGGCGATATCATGAAGAGCGACAAGGAAATTGAGGACAACTACCGCAAGGCAGTTGAAGAGCTCAACGCGGCAAAGAAGGAATATGAAGAAGCTCAGGCTGAAATGAAGACTAAGAAGGCCGACCTCGTTGTTCTTAACGATTCCCTCGAACAGCAGATCAGTGAAGCCGCAGCAGTCGTAAACGCAATCCAGAGCGACATTAATGCAAACGCCGCAGTTCTCAGCCAGATTCAGGC
>JAZLFI010000247.1:0-1068 GCA_045615725.1 Oscillospiraceae bacterium | reverse complement strand
GGCATAATGTACAGGTGTGCCGAAGATGAATCCATCGTATTCATCAAGCTTCTCTGCAACATAATTTACCATGTCATCATATGTGCACTCGTTTGCAACGGCGCAATAGCCGCATGCTTTGCAGCCTGCGATTGGCTTGTTACCGAGCCAGAGAATATCAGCCTCGATGCCTTCCTGTCTTAAAATGGTTGCGCACTCTTCGAGTGCTCTATTGGTACAGCCGGTTCTGTGAGGACCGCCATTTACAAGTAATACTTTCATACTGGGTCTCCTTTTTCGGGTTTTGCTGACACCTATTATACCACATTTGTTGACATAAAATTTAGTATTCTGTAGACTACTGTAAGACTTGAACTAAAGAGGTAATTATGTCAGAAAAAAAAGACAGAATTCAGCTGTCCGATCACTTTACAATCGGCAGACTTTTGAGGTTTACCATACCTTCAATGGTAATGATGCTGTTCGCATCAATTTATAGCGTTGTGGACGGATTCTTTGTTTCCAACTATGCGGGAAAATCGGAATTCGCCGCTGTCAATTTAATATTCCCTGCCATCCAGGTTTTCGCCGCTGTCGGCATGATGCTCGGAACCGGTGGTTCCGCGCTTGTTGCCAAAACCTTCGGCGAAGGCGACAGGAAACGAGCAAATGGGTACTTCTCAATGCTCATCTATGTTGCTGTGGGACTTTCCACACTGTTCTCCATTGTCGGTGCAATCTTTATAAAGCAGATTGCATTTCTTCTTGGAGCCGAGGGCGCCCTTGTGGAAAACTGTGCAACATATGGTCGACTTATCTTCATTGCGCTACCGTTCTTTATTTTGCAGAATGCCTTTCAGGCATTCCTTATAACTGCAGAACGTCCGCAGCTCGGACTGGCAGTGACTGTCATTGCCGGTGTCACAAACATGATTCTCGACTTCCTGTTTGTCGGCATTTTCAGGCTTGGGCTCGTCGGCGCCGCTGCCGCGACGGACATCGCCCAGATTATCGGCGGACTTGTCCCGCTCATCTACTTCATTTTCCCGAACAGCTCCACGCTGCGGCTGCGCCGCGCGCTCTGGAGCG
>JAZLFI010000246.1:0-5066 GCA_045615725.1 Oscillospiraceae bacterium | reverse complement strand
CCTGCAGAGTTCTGTCTGTAACGGGCAGTGACGGCAAGACAACTACAACAACTATTATCTCCGAGCTTTTGAAGGCTCAGGGTTACACCGTGCATCTGGGCGGCAACATAGGCAAGCCGCTTCTCTGTGAAGTTGACAGCATGTCCGCAGATGATTTCGCAGTTTTAGAGCTCAGCTCATTCCAGCTTCACAGCATGAACTGCAAGCCCAATGTTGCGGTTATCACCAACATTTCTCCCAACCATCTTGATAAGCATAAGGATTACAAGGACTATTACGACGCAAAAAGCGCAATTTTCCTTCAGCAGGATGAAAACGACCGACTCATACTCAACCATGAGGATGAGCTTTCCGATTACTACCGCAAGCAGGCAAAATCCAAGGTTAACTATTTCAGCCGCGTAGCAAAACCTGAAAACGGCGTGTATTCCGACGATAAGTGCATCTATCGCGTAATCGACGGTAAGGAAGAGAAGATAATGGACATTGAGGACATTAAGCTTCCCGGTACGCACAACCTTGAAAACTATATGGCGGCATTCTCAGCCACTCAGGGGCTTGTTTCCGATGAAACATGCGTAAACGTAGCAAAGACCTTTAACGGCGTTGAGCATCGCCTTGAACGCGTTAGAGAAAAGGATGGAGTTGTTTATATTAACGACTCCATAGGCACCAGCCCCAGCCGTACAGCCGCAGGTCTGCATGCACTTAAAACCAAGCCCATCCTTATTGCCGGCGGCTACGATAAGCACATTCCTTTTGACGAGCTCGGCGACGAGATTTGCCAGCACGTCAAAGAGCTTTTCCTCTGCGGTGCAACCGCCGAAAAGATTGCAGGTGTCGTCAAAAATTCAATGTACTACACCGATGATTTCAAGATGACAATTATGTACGATTTTAAGAAAACAGTCCTTGCCGCATCAGCCGCCGCAGAAAGCGGAGATATCGTTCTTCTTTCTCCTGCATGCGCCGCTTTTGACCAGTTTAAAAACTTCATGGAGCGCGGCAAATACTTCAAGCAGATAGTTATGGAGCTTTAATATGAAAATATCCGAGATAAAACCCGAGGTTTTTGAGCTGGCCCAGCAGGCTGAAGCCGAGATTAAACCCATGTTCGAAAACATTGACCGCATTGCCGAAATTAACACCTTAAAGGTTATGGAGGCATTTCAGGACAACAAGGTTTCTGAAGCCTGCTTTGCGGGCACAACCGGTTACGGCTATGATGACCTCGGAAGAGAAACTCTTGACAAGGTCTACGCTCAGGTTTTCAAAGCAGAGTCCGCACTTGTAAGAATAGGCTTCGTAAACGGCACTCACGCGCTGTCTGCGGCACTTTTCTCCCTGCTCAAGCCCGGTGATACTCTTTTATCTGTAACGGGTCTGCCGTACGATACACTGCGCAATGCAATCGGACTGAGCGGCGACTGCCACGGTTCACTGAAATTTTACGGCATAAACTATGCTCAGGTTGATTTACTGTCTGACGGCACTCCCGACTATGAGGGTATAAAAAAAGCCGCGGAGAATGAAAATGTTACCGCTGTTTTAATTCAGCGCTCACGCGGTTACGAAAACCGTCCCGCTCTCTCGTCAGAGGAGATAGGGAAGATATGCAGTGCCGTTAAATCCGTAAACGGCGATATCAACGTAATGGTTGATAACTGCTACGGCGAATTTACCGAAGAACACGAGCCCACAGAATACGGCGTTGACCTCATGGCAGGCTCGCTCATTAAAAACCCCGGCGGCGGAATTGCTCCCGCGGGCGGTTATATTGTCGGCAGGAAAGAGCTTGTGGATAAGTCCGCAATGCGTCTTACAACTCCCGGAATAGGAGGGGAGTGCGGAGCAAGCCTCGGCAATAACAGACTGCTGTTCCAGGGCTTTTTCATGGCTCCCCATATTGTCGCTCAGGCACTTAAAACCGCAACATTCTGCGCGGCAATGCTTGAAAAGATAGGCTTTGAAACATCACCGGCTTCAAAGGAGCTTCGCCACGATATAATTCAGATGGTAACGCTCAAAACCGCAGACAACATGAAGAAATTCTGCCGCGGTATTCAGAGCGGAGCACCCGTTGACTCCTATGTAACTCCCGAGCCGTGGCAGATGCCGGGCTATGAATGTCCCGTAATCATGGCGGCAGGCGCATTCATTCAGGGCTCATCCATTGAGCTTTCCGCCGACGGTCCCATGAAAGAGCCGTACATTGCCTATATGCAGGGCGGTATAACCTACGAATCGGGCAAACTCGGAATTATGATGGCTGTCAGTGAAATGTTAAGCTAAGTCTCGCATATAAATACATGAGGTGGTCTCATGTATCCGTTTCGCAGAAGACGGCCAAAATATACATATACAGAAGGCAGTGAGAATAAGAAAAAGCATATTCAGATACTGCCTGTAATACTTGTTTCCCTTGTCGTTATATCAATTTGCGGGCTGTTTCTCGATGAGCTTTCAACCAGTATTGCCGTGTCCGATGCCTGCGATGCAGTGACATACGCGGTAAATTCATCGGTAAGTCAGGTCATAAGCGAGGGAAATTATCCCGAAGATTATTTCATAAACTATGAGAAGGATGCTGACGGCAGGATAAAAGCCATTTCAAGCAACATGGCGCACATTAACCTTTTATCTACCGAAATTCTCTCATCGGTCATCGCTTCGACCGATGACGGCGTTCTGCATGTTTCAATCCCCGCAGGAAACTTAAGCGGAATTAATGTTCTCCTGGGCAAGGGGCCTGATATCACGGTTGATGTGATTATGCTTACCTCGTCAAAGGTCGATTTCAGAAACGAAATTACGTCTACGGGAATTAACCAGACAAAATATCAGCTGTATCTCGATATCACAATGGATATTGACGTTTTAATCCCCTGGGGAACAGAAAGCGCATCAACCGTTACGGAGGTACTTATATCAGACACTGTAATTGTCGGTGACGTACCCTCAACCTACTTAGATACGGAGAATTATCATGGATGTACAGAAAGAAATAGCGGAGCTTCGCAGGGAACTTAACTACCACAGTGAGCTGTACTATAACAATGACGCTCCCGAAATTTCCGACTATGAATACGATATGCTCATGCAGCGTCTCAAGCAGCTTGAAAAGGAGCATCCCGAGCTTGTTACGCCCGATTCACCCACGCAGAAGGTGGGCGGCACAGCGCTCAATACCTTTGCGCAGGTTCAGCATGAAGTGCCCCTTGAGAGTCTGACCGACGTGTTTTCCTATGATGAGCTTTTCGCATTCGCCGAAAGAATGGATTCTGCTATTAACGAAATCCATGAATACTGCGTTGAGCCGAAGATTGACGGACTTTCAATGTCCCTTGAATATGAAAACGGAATATTTGTCCGCGGTGCAACCCGCGGCAATGGTCTTGTGGGCGAGGATGTAACTGAGAACCTGCGTACCCTTCGAAATCTGCCCATGAAGCTCAAAAATGCACCCGAAAAGCTGATTGTCCGCGGCGAGGTCTATATGTCAAAGCAGGTTTTCCGTGAGCTTAACTATGAGCGCGAGCTAAACGGCGAACAGCTTCTCGCAAACCCGAGAAATGCCGCCGCAGGCTCTATTCGTCAGCAGGATCCTCGAGTTGCGGCATCGAGAAAGCTTGATATCGTCTGCTTCAATATGCAGCTTACATCAGGTAAGCAGTACGGCACGCATGCGGAAACCATTGACGCACTTAAGGAAATGGGGTTTCCCGTCGTTCCGTATAAGCTCTACGGCAATATTAAAGACTGCTGTGAGCGTATTGAATGGTTGGGCGAAAACAGGGAAGAGCTTGCGTACGACATGGACGGCGCGGTAATTAAGATTAATTCTCTCCGTCAGAGATCAGCACTCGGCAGTACGGCAAAAGCACCCCGCTGGGCAGTTGCATATAAATATCCTCCCGAGAAGAAGGAAAGCATCGTAAAGGATATCGTCATTCAGGTCGGACGCACTGGTGTTCTGACTCCCAAGGCTGTAATTGAGCCCGTACGCCTTGCGGGAACAACCGTAACCAACGCAACCCTGCACAATCAGGATAACATTGACCGTCTTGATATCCGAATTGGAGATACCGTACTCGTACAGAAAGCGGGCGAGATTATCCCCGAAATTCTGTCGGTCAATAAGGATAAACGTCCCGAGGGAATAGAGCCTTTCAAGATGCCCGAAAACTGCCCCGAATGCGGTGCACCCGTTGTCCGTGATGAGGACGGTGCAGCACTGAGATGCACAAGCCCCGAATGTCCCGCGCAAAGGCTTCGCAACCTTGCTCATTTTGCATCCCGCGAGGCAATGGACATTGACGGACTGGGCATTTCTGTCTGCGAGCTTCTTATCAATAACGGTCTGGTGCAAAGTCCCGCCGAGCTTTACTATGTAAAGGCAGAGGATGTCCAAAAGCTGGAACGTATGGGCAAAAAATCGGCAGAAAACCTTATTAATGCCATTGAGAAAAGTAAAGAAGCAGGGCTTTCAAGGCTTCTGTGTGCCTTCGGTATACGTCAGGTAGGGCAGAAAGCCGCAAAAACTCTTGCTGCCCACTTCGGCACACTTGATAAGCTTATGGAGGCAGGGGAGGATGAGCTAAAGCTCGTAAACGATATAGGCGATATTACCGCAAAATTTATCGTGGACTGGTTTAAGCTACCGCAGTCACAGCATCAGATTGAGCTTCTTCGCAATGCTGGTGTTTCATTTGAAAGCACAGATGTCGTTAAGGATACTCGCTTTGCAGGAATGACCTTTGTATTGACGGGCGAGCTAAGTGAATTTAAGCGCGATGAGGCATCGGCAATTATTGAAAGCTTCGGTGGCAAGGCATCATCTTCCGTTTCAAAGAAAACCACCATGGTGCTTGCAGGCGAAAACGCAGGCAGTAAGCTGCAAAAGGCAAATGATTTAGGAATAAAAGTTATATCCGAAGAAGAATTTAAGGAAATGATAAAATAACGAAAACCCACCCGCAGTCAGTGCGCTGCGGGTGGTTTCACATATATTCGGGCTCCTAAATATAATGGATTACAAAGGAGGCCAATATAAATTGGATAACAGC
>JAZLFI010000245.1:0-3781 GCA_045615725.1 Oscillospiraceae bacterium | reverse complement strand
GCCATAAAAAGAGCATTCCACTTCAGTGGAATGCTCTTTTTATATCCAGAGGGGATTTGAAAAGGCCGGCCTTTGCTTGCAAAGGCAACAAATAGTCCGGGGGACTGTTTGTTAGGCCGTGGGAAAATCCACTGCGCATAGGATGGCAGACGGTACGGCTGTCAGAATATGTGCAGCTTGAGAGATAGCGCTTTACTATTGATACTCGCGCTCTCCCCATGCAGGATTTGAACATTCTTTCAATTTATGCTATAAATATTATGAGGCGATTTGATTGGAATTAATCTATAAGGACAACTGCATAGTCGTCGGTATAAAGCCTGCGGGAGTGCTATCCACTGACGAGGAAGGCGGTATGCCCTCTCTAGTGCGTGAAGCACTCGGCGAGAAAGATGCCTGCGTGCGTACTGTTCACCGCTTAGACCGCGTTGTGAGCGGTCTTATGGTACTTGCCCGCACACCTGAGTGCGCATCCGAATTATCCCGTCAGATACGCGAGGGTGGCTTTGACAAGACCTATCTCGCGGTAGTGCATGGTGTTCCCGATGAAAAGCGAGGCCGCATGACTGACCTTCTGCTTCGCTCAAAACCCGAGCGCAAAACATATGTCGTAACCGAACGGGCAAAGGACGTGCAGGAGGCCATTCTCGACTATGAGGTACTTGGCTCAAAAGACGGATATTCCCTTGTGCGCATTAAGCTTATAACAGGCAGAACGCATCAGATACGCTGTCAGTTTTCTTCCCGCGGTCTGCCACTTGTAGGCGACAGAAAATACAGCACCCTTGATGACGGCTGCAACATTGCCCTATGGTCGCACGAGCTCAGCTTTGCTCATCCCGAAAGCGGTGAAAAGATGCTGTTCAGCCAAATGCCGCCAAAGAAATTCCCCTGGACATTATTTGATATGTAATAAAAAAGCCTGAGGTTAAGACCTCAGGCTTTTAAGCTTTTTATCAGACGAGGATGCCGCGCTTCTTTGCTTCGAAGGTGAGTTCGTCGCGGAAGTCGGGATGTGCAATAGCGATAAGCTGTTTTGCACGGGATGCAAGGCTCTGTCCGCGCAGATGTGCAAGGCCGTATTCGGTTACTATGTAATCGACATCGTTCTTGCTGGTGGTTACGATTGCGCCGGGAGCGAGAGTGCTCTTAATCTTGCTGATGGTGCCGCCCTTTGCGGTAGAGGTGAATGCGATGAAACTCTTGCCGCCCTTGGACTGGCATGCGCCGCGGACATAGTCAATCTGACCGCCGGAGCCGGACATGTGCTTGGTGCCGACAGACTCTGCGCAGGCCTGACCGAAGAGGTCAACCTCAAGTGCCGCATTGATGGATACGAAGTTATCGTTCTGGCAGATGACGTTGGGGTCGTTTACGTAGTCAACGGGCAGAATTTCAAATGCGGGGTTATCGTTAATGTAATCGTAAATCTTCTGAGAACCGAATGCGAAGGTGGTAACGGTCTTGCCGCGGTGAATCTGCTTCTTGGAGTTATTGACCGCTCCACACTCGATAAGGTCTACCATACTGCTGGTGAACATCTCGGTGTGGATACCCAGGTCGTGCTTTGATTTAAGTGCCATGCCTGTTGCATCGGGGATTGCGCCGATACCAAGCTGGATGCAAGCGCCGTCGCAAATCTGCTCTGCAATAATATTGCCGATGGTGATGCTGGTTTCGTCCAGTACGGGTGAAAGCAGAGTGGGCAGGTCGTGAGTATTCTCAACGATTGCGTCTACCTGGCTGACATGAAGCTGGATTGCGGTAAGTGCGCGGGGCTGTTTCTCGTTGACTTCGATAAAGATGTGCTTTGCCTTATCAATCATTGCCTCGGAGTAGGAGCCGATGCAGGCCAGGCTGAAGTAGCCGTGGCTGTCCATAGGAGAAACCTGAATGCAGAATGCATCGTAATCATAGTTAGTGCGCATATGGCCGGGAATATCACGGTAATATGCGGGGAAAAGGTCTGCAAAGCCGCTGTTTATTGCCTTGCGTGCACCGCCTGATGAGAACCAGGACATACCGGTCATCTTGCCGAAAAGGCTGTCATCGGCATAGAAGTCCATGGGAATAACGTCAAGCATGGTGTGAACCTTGACGTCCTTAATATCACTGTTGCGTACCTTATCTGCAAATGCGCCGAGAATTGCATCGGGCTGGCCGGGTGCTGCGTCGGTACCGATTACCCAACCGGACTGAAGGCACTCTGCGAGCTTTTCTGCAGTAGTAAGCTTTTCTGCATATATTGCTTTATAATCCATTTTATGCACTCCTGTTTATATTTTTATTTCAAACAGATATATTATATCGTAGCACCCCCTTGAATTCAAGAGCCAAATGCTGATATAATAATTAAAATACGGAGGTGGACTATGAAATTCACAAAAATGCACGGAGCCGGAAATGACTTCGTTATTATTAATATGCTCGAGGAAAATATCCGCGAGGAGGATATTCCCGAGCTTGCAAAAAAGCTTTGCGCAATGCGCACGGGAATCGGGGCTGACGGTATTATGTTAACCACTTCTCCCCTTGCCGACGGAGATTTCAGGCTTTTGTTTTTTAACTCCGACGGAAGTATGGGCGAGATGTGCGGCAACGGTGCAAGATGCATCGCGCGCTACGGCTATGAGCACGGGCTTGCAGGCGAGACACAGCGCATTGAAACCACCGCAGGGCTTGTTATCGGAGAGCGCATTACGGACACCATGTACCGAATAAGGCTTAATGACCCGAGCATTATTGACCTGCACCGCGAGGTCATAATTGACGGCAAAACATATGACTGCGGCTATGTCGAGCTCGGAAATCCCGGAATTCCCCATGCCGTTGTTGATTGGCCGGATATGGATGAAAATGAGCTTAGGGAGCTTGGCAGGAAGCTGAGATATGCCAAAGAATTTTCCAAGGGCGCAAACGTAAACTTTGTTAAGCTTATCGGAGCAAACAGCGTAAAGGCAATCACCTTTGAGCGCGGTGTTGAGGATTTCACTCTCGCCTGCGGCACGGGAAGCGGCTCGATTGCCGCGGTCATGACGAAGAAAGGACTTGTATCGGGCAAGGATGTTAAAGTTGCTATGCCCGGCGGCGACCTCTTCCTCAGTCTCCAGAACGACGATTGCATACACGACATATATCTCACGGGACCCACCTGCGTGGTCTTCGAGGGAGAAACAAAAGAAATATAAAAAAATCCCCGTCCATTGGACGGGGATTTAATTTTATGTATCAGACGTAGTAGTTATGCTCTACCTTGTTGTCATACCACCACTGGAGGATGGGGTCAACGCAGTATGCCATGAATTTCTCATCAAGATTGAAGAAATATATGGTGAAAAGCACTGTGAACAGGCCGCCTGCGCCGCCGAGTGCGTAAAGAGGAATCTTAGCAAATTTATTCATTGATATTTCTCCTTTCTTACCATGCGTTCTCATCGGGCAGGAACTCGAGAGTGGGATCCAGCGGCTCTTCACGCAGAACAGTACGCATGTACTGGCTGAACTCGTCACGAATCTGCTGACGGGTGAATACGCGAGGATCGCAGAGGTCGTGGTTGACCCAGACGATGTGGATGCCGCGCTCACGTGCCTGGTCCTCAAACTGACCGTGCATGCCGTTGAGTGCCTTGCAGGACATGTGCTCCCACATCATGACCATATCTGCGTTCATCTTCTCAACATGCTCCCAGAGCTCGTCAACGAGAACCTGGTAGCCGCCGTGGGTCTTGTTACGCATGATCATGTTCATGTTCAGGTATGCCATATCCTTGTATGCCTGCTC
>JAZLFI010000244.1:0-4733 GCA_045615725.1 Oscillospiraceae bacterium | reverse complement strand
TCTGTTTGCCATAAAACCTCTCCTTTTGATGTTTTATATGTTTTAATTGTTATTTTCGCTATACAATTATTTATATCATATTTATACATACATTGTCAATTTTCAAACTACCTGAAAAATGTAGAATTTCAGGTAATCTGTTTCAGGAACATTCCAGAGTATGGGGTGGTCGGGAGCCTGCTGTCTTGCCTCTATCTGACGAAGCTCAACTCCCGCGTCCAGAGCGGCGGATTTGAGCATCTTTACGAACAGCTCCGAGGGCATGAAATGACTGCACGATGCTGTGGCAAAATAGCCCCCGCGAGGGAGCATTTTCAGTGCGCGAAGGTTAATTTCCTTGTATCCCTTTTCCGCGTTTTTGACGGTCTTGCGCGACTTGGTGAAGGCGGGCGGGTCGAGGATAATAAAGTCATAAGAAGCCTTGCCTTTTGCTTCAAGCTCGGGGAGCAGGTCGAATACGTTTGCGGCGATGAAATCCATTTTTCCGTCAAGTCCGTTGCGAGAGGCGTTCTGCTTTGCCATTTCGATGGCCGACTCCGATACATCAACGGCGGTGACGTGCTCGGCTCCGCCCATGGCGGCATTGAGCGCGAATGAGCCCGTGTGGGTGAAGCAGTCCAGAACACGTCTGCCCTTGGCAAGACGGGCGACTGCAAGTCGGTTGTATTTCTGATCGAGCAAGAAGCCGGTTTTCTGCCCGTTTTCGACATCGACGCTGTAATAAATGCCGTTTTCGCAAATCTCGGTAACGGGGCTTTCGGGGTGATTTTCGCCGTACCAGCCCTTGTACTGCTCCATGCCCTCAAGAGAGCGGATGGCAACGTCGTTGCGCTCGAAAATTCCCGAAATCTCCTGCCCATCCTCGCGGAGAACCTCGAGTAGGAGCTCAAAGATCATGGGCTTAATCTTCTCAATGCCCACGGACAGAGTCTGCGCGACAAGAATGTTGGAAAATCTGTCAACAGTCAGCCCGGGGAAACCGTCGGCTTCGCCGAATATTACGCGGCAGCAGGAAATATCCTCAGCCATAACGACTTTGCGGTAATCCCATGCGTATTTGATGCGGCGCTTCCAGAACGCGGCATCGAACTTGTCATTTGCGTTGCGGGAAACGAGGCGAATTCTTATCTTGCTTTCGGGGCTGTAAAAGCCTGTGCCGAGGTACTTGCCTTTTTCGCTGACGGCATCGACAAGCGCGCCTGCTTCTATGCTTTCGTCTCCGCTAATGACCTCGGCTTCATATATCCACGGATGCCCCTGTTCGACCCAGCGGGTACCCTTTGCAGTTATTGTAAATCTGGGGAAGCATCTTTCACTTTTCATTCTATTAACCGCCTAAACCTGATTTGAAACTATTTTAGCACGCGTAAGTACAAAGCTCAATAAAAAAGCTTCGGTCAAATGACCGAAGCTTAATAATTATTTCAGAGTTTCCTGCACTGCGGCAAAGGATGACATAGCACAGATGGGAATTGCGGCATATTTCACATCGCAGACAAGCGCGGCAAAGGGCAGTGCAAAGAGCATAAGCCCGGTTGTTTTGTTCGCCTTTGTGTGAAGCAGTTCAAATTCCTCCGCACGGATTATATTGAAAAGCTTTAAAGCCGCAATAGCGCCAATCCAAATCCAAAGGGGAGCATTCAGCCTGTATTTCGGCAGAAGCTTAATAAGACATGCAGCCACAAAAACGGTGTCCGCAATGCTGTCCAACTTTGCGCCGAGCTCGCTTTCAGTTCCCGTTTTCCTTGCGACAAATCCGTCTGCCATATCGCTGAGTCCGCAAAGAGAGTAGATTGCGAAGAATTCCGTGCTCAGTGCAGGCAGAAACAAAATCGAAGCGGCGAGAACAATGCGGCTCGCGGTTATTGCGTTTGCGGCGTTTTTGATTTTCATATCAGTGATATTCTTTTCCGATAAGCAGACGCCATGAGATGAGATACTTCAGCGCGGAGTAGTGGTTTTCGCCCTTTATCTGATAGTATCCGTCACCTGCGGTGAAGAGCATGGTGTCTGTCAGCGTGATGGAAAGCTTCTTAATATCAGTCAGCGGGAAGGTGACGGTTTTGTCCTCGCCGACTATTTCCATTCTGTCGCCGTAAAGGGAGAGCGTGCCGGTGATAACGGGAGTGGTGCCCTTTTCGGCCTGAATGGAGACAAGGTGAATGCCCTCGTCGGAAAACAGAGGCTTATCGGTGTCACCCTTGCGCTCGGGCAGATATTCATGGAGATATTTCTGCTGCCATTTGTCCCACTCAAGAACGGTGCTGAACTTAGCGGGAGTGTCGGTAAGGCTTTCAAAATATCCGAAGTCGTTAAACTTCAGTTTCATTCCGCACTTGCGGCAGTAGAACTTATCGTCCTTGCTTTCCAAAGTGGAGAAGCTGTGGCACTCAGGGCAGAGGAACAGTGCGGTTTCGAGATGCTCTGCGGGGTGTTTGCATCTGTACTTGTGGGGGTCTCTTGCCTGATCCTCGTATGCGTTTACATACAGGTCACTGCAAATGGCGGCATATACATCTTCCTCGCTCATGCTTTCAAGCTGGTTGACAGTATATTCGTTCACGACCTCGCCTTTAATGGGGCCCTTGCGGACTTCGTTGGACCAGCGGGGATTCATAAGATAACCGCCGTGAAGTGCGAAAGTAATAAGACCTGCGTTGCTCTCCTTTACAAGCTTTGCGGTCGCGGGGGAGATGAAGCCCGTTTCACCCGAGAACGAGCGGTTGCCCTCAGCCATCATGCAGACGTTTTTACCGTCGGCAAGGCGCTCCTTTATCATGCGGACAGTGCTGTCACTGCTTGCACCTTTTTTGCGGGGGATGGGGTCAACCAGTGTCTTTATCAGGAAGCTGGTAAAGCCCTGACGGAAAATATGCTCGCTTGCTACGAAGTACATCTGGTCTTTCAGCGCCATGCCGAAATAGAAAAAGTCCCAGTTCGTATTGTGGTTTGCAAGCATGAGATAGTTATCGCTTTTGGGGGTGTAGACATCGCAACTGTAGCGACCGAAAGTTTTGAAATAGGGTATAATCATACCGCGTACCGCGGCGTAAAATGCTTTGTGGAAACCGTACATATCTATCTACCTCTGTCTGAAAACTGAGATTATATTAACATCCCTGTGGGGAAAAAACAACACAAAAGTCGGAAATCAGAATAAATCAAAAATTGCATCAAGATTTACATCGGAATATTCAATCTCGGCGGAGTAAAGGCGGGAAATGTTGTATATCTCCTCGTCGCCGCAGACTGCGCAGAGAGCGGCGATAATATATGCGCTTAAAACGGCGAAGCCTGCGCGACCGCGGATGTCGTCATCCTCGTAAACACCGGGCATATGGCGGTAAAGGAAATATGTAAGCAGGTTTACATGTCTGTGGTCATATTTAAGCTCGGGAACATCACTGTCGCGAAGCTTTTCGAGAATTTCAGTCCACTCGTCGTCCATGCGTTCGAGAGAAAGATAGTATTCCGCCCATTGACTCAGACTGCGCTCGGGCAGACTTACATCACAGCGGCTGAGAATATTCTGAACGCGCGCTTCATAAGGAACGGATGCGTCATTTGCGAGATACAGAAGCTCGTCGCGCAAAAGAAGCACGGACATGGAGCGCTCGTCACAGCCGTCGGGACTGCCCTCGCATATGAGCATGAGCGGGTCAGGGGTGTCGATTATGAAGCGGGAAGCCTCCTCACAGCAAAGCCCGAGTCCCGATTCCGTTCTGCCGGGCAGATAGTTGTGGAAACGTGGATGCTCGGTGCATATCTCGCAGAGCATGTCCTCGCCGCAGGAGAGAATGAGGTCGCACAGCCCGTCCTTATTGAGAAACGGACAGCGCTCATTTTCACCGAGAATAAAGTGCGGAGTATCCCCCCGCGAAATGTTTTCAGCAAGCCGCTTTCCAAGCTCTCCCTCTTCGAAATCGTATTTTTTCAGCGTTTCTTCGTCAATGTCAATCTCCCAGCCGATACAGCAGCTGTGACGACATTCGCCGCCTATGCATTTAAAAGTCTTGTAATATTCGGGAAAAACGTTTAACATATAAATCACCGAGTAAGATTATAACAGCGAAATCGGCGGAGGGCAAGAATTGGAAGATAAAATAACAGATGTTGTTGCGGCACTTATATGGGACGGCGAGCGCTTTATGACCTGCCAGCGCCCCGCGCATAAGGCACGCGGCCTGCTGTGGGAATTCGTTGGCGGCAAGGTGGAAAAGGGCGAAACAAAGGAGCAGGCGCTTATCCGCGAATGCCGTGAGGAGCTCTGCGTCACCGTTTCCGTGGGAGATGTTTTCATGGAGCTTATTCACGAATATCCCGATATGACCATACGCCTCACGCTGTTTAATGCGAAGATTAAAGAGGGCACACCAAAGCTAATTGAGCATAACGATATAAAGTGGATAACTCCTGCGGAAATTGACACACTGGAGTTCTGTCCTGCAGACGAGGAAATACTGAAAAGACTGAAAGAACCATAAAAACGGCAAAAAATGCGTCGCTGTAAAGATTCGGGCTGACGCAGTATAGATTAGCGAAAATGTAAGAGCGGTTTAAAAGATGAATAGGGAAAACTTTTTTAGAAAATTTGATAAGGTTGTAGCTGAGTTCGGCGATAATAAGCCGGGCATACTTCTGCATAGCTGCTGCGGTCCCTGCTCAAGCTCCGTCATTGAACTGCTGGCAAAGAACTTTAAGGTGACCGTGCTGTGGTACAATCCCAATCTGTA
>JAZLFI010000243.1:0-16295 GCA_045615725.1 Oscillospiraceae bacterium | reverse complement strand
TCGAATGATGGAAAACTTTGAATTTTTACCTGTTTCGCAGGAGGAAATGCATGAGCGCGGCTGGTGGTGGTATGACTTCCTGCTTGTAACGGGCGATGCATACGTTGACCACCCCAGCTTCGGTACTGCGGTAATCGGCCGCACTCTTGAGGCCGAGGGCTTTCGCGTTGCCGTGCTCGCTCAGCCCGACTGGCATTCGGCAGAGGCATTTGCCGCATTCGGCAGGCCTAAGCTGGGTGTTTTAATCGGCGCAGGCAACCTCGACTCAATGGTTGCCCACTACACCGCCGCGAAAAAGCGCCGCTCCGAGGACTTCTACTCCCCCGGCAAGAAAGCGGGACTGCGCCCCGACAGGGCGACAATCGTATACTCAAACCGCGCACGCGAAGCCTTCGGTCCCGATGTCCCGATCATCATCGGCGGACTTGAAGCAAGTCTGCGCCGCTTCGCCCACTACGACTACTGGGACGACAAGGTGCGCCGCAGTATTCTCTTCGACTCGGGTGCAGATATGCTGGTTTACGGCATGGGCGAATACGCCGAGCGCGAGATTGCAAAACGGCTAAAAAAGAAAATCCCTGTCTCTCAGATGACCGACATCCGCGGCACGGCATTTTTAACAAGCGACCCCGAGGTCTGTTCGTTTGAAAGCGTAACGCTCCCTTCATTTGAGGATGTGCGCGATAACAAGCGTCTTTATGCCGATGCAACCCGCGTTGAATATCAGGAGCATGACCCCGTCCGCGGCAAGGCAATGATTCAGGAGCACGACGGCAGATATCTCATCGTAAATCCGCCCGCCATGCCCCTCACTACCGAGGAGCTTGACTTTGTCGCAGAGCTTCCCTACACCAAGCAGTACCATCCCATGTATGAAGCTGTCGGCGGTGTTCCCGCTATTGAAGAGGTCAAATTCTCCGTCATTCACAACCGCGGCTGTTTTGGAGGCTGTAACTTCTGCGCGCTGGCATTTCATCAGGGCAGAATGGTCACCTCCCGCTCCCACGAAAGTCTTATCCGCGAGGTAACGGAGCTTACAAAGTTCCCCGATTTTAAAGGCTATATAAATGACGTGGGCGGCCCTTCGGCCAACTTCCGTCACCACTCCTGCAAGAAGCAGGCGAAATACGGAATGTGTCCCGACAAGCGCTGTCTTGCGCCGACCCCCTGCCCCAACCTCGATGCCGACCACTCGGACTATCTCGCACTCCTTCGCAAACTGCGCGCCATTCCCGGTATAAAGAAGATTTTTGTCCGAAGCGGCATCCGCTATGACTATATGCTTGAGGACACAAACGACAAGTTCTTTGAAGAGCTGGTAAAGTACCACATCTCAGGTCAGCTCAAGGTTGCACCCGAGCACTGCATCGACTCCGTTCTCGACTATATGGGCAAGCCCCATATTGATGTCTATGAACGCTTCATGGATAAATACAAAAAGCTCAACAACCGCTTCAGCAAGGAGCAGTACGTTGTGCCTTACCTCATGTCCTCTCACCCCGGCAGTACACTTAACGATGCCGTGGCGCTGGCTGAGTATCTGAACAAAACGGGACGTCAGCCCGAGCAGGTGCAGGACTTCTATCCCACTCCAGGCACGATTTCCACATGTATGTACTACACCGAAATTGACCCCACCACCATGAAGTCAATTTACGTTGCAAAAACACCTCACGAGAAAGCAATGCAGAGAGCGCTTTTGCAGTGGAAGAGGCCCGATAAGCGAAAGCTCGTTATCGAAGCGCTCAAGGAAGCAGGACGTGAGGATCTCATTGGCTACGGGCCCGAGTGCCTTGTCCGTCCCGATAATCCTCAGCGCAAAAAAGTCACTTCTGTCAAGAAAAAGCCCGAGCCTGCACCCGTTAAAAAGCCCGTAAGCAAAAAGGGCTGGGCAAAGGCAAAGCCCAAGAAAAACGCAAAGCCAAACCACGGTAAGAAGAAAGGATAAGCATTATGAAAGAAACTCTGATAACCGCCATATGGTACTATCTGGCCGCTGTAAACATTCTTCTTTACATCCTCATGGGCGCAGACAAGATTAAAGCCATGAGAAAAAAACGCAGAATACCCGAAAAAGTGCTCTTCCTTTTCGCCATAATCGGCGGCGCACTTGGCGGCACAATGGGCATGCTGTCCTACAACCACAAGACGAAGCACTGGTATTTTGCCGTGTTCTTCCCTCTGCTTACACTAGTTGACATTGCCGCAGTTGTACTTATGCTTGTAAAATAAAAAATGTGGGAGAAAATTCTCCCACATTTTTTATTCATCGGCAACGCCGTCGTGCTTAAACAGCAGAGAAATACACCAGAGTGCGGAAAGACCGACGAGGGTATAGATGACTCTGCTTACGGGTGAAGCCTGACCGCCGCAAATCCATGCGACAAGGTCAAATGCGAAAAGTCCGATGCTTCCCCAGTTGATGCCGCCGATGATTGTAAGAATCAGCGCAATGCGATCGATAATCATGTCAAAAACTCCTTTCCTCCGTATATCTTGCCCTCCTGAAAATGCAATAATTCAGGAAAAATTTTCTGTTCGACAAAACTAGTGATAATACGACTTTCTTCGCTCTTTACAAGGCTTCAAGTTTGTATTATCCTTTAGTCACAGCTTATCCAATTGGTTCCGGATTATTCGGAACCCGGCTCATATCTTTATCCCACAACCCTGTTAAGACCGCAATTTTTTGCGGTCTGCTTTTTTTATTTTCATATTCTGTTTCGGCAATATTTTCGTTCTGCATAGTATATCCTCAGATTTACATAACACCATATTGCAAGGAGGAAAAAACAATGCAGGCAACAAGGACAAGACCCGGGGTGCGTCGGGGAGGAATCACCTATCTTTCGGTTGAGGATATCGCACCGAATCCAGTTCAACCGCGCAAATGCTTTGACGACGGAGGACTGCATGAGCTGTCGTGCAGTATTGCCGAATACGGCATACTAAACCCGCTCACCGTCCGTCTGAGAAACGAGCAGTACGAACTTGTGGCGGGTGAACGGCGGCTTCGTGCGGCAAGGATGGCAGGTCTGTGTGATGTACCGTGTATAGTGCTGGATGTTGACATGGAGGATGCAAGTCTTATCGCCCTTATCGAAAATCTTCAGCGCCGCGATCTGGACTTCATCGAGGAGGCAAACGGCATCTGTCAGCTCATAAAGCTTTTCGGTCTGAGTCAAGAGGAGATTGCGAGGAGAATAGGCAAATCCCAGTCCGCCGTCGCAAACAAGCTCCGGCTTCTGAAGCTTCCCGAGGATATTCTGAGTTCTCTCCGCGACAACGGGCTCACCGAGCGCCACGGCAGAGCACTTCTGCGGCTTCCCGATGCAGATACCCAGCGCGATGTACTCAGCCGCATCATCGAAAAGCAGATGAATGTCGCCATGACGGACAGCTACATAGACGCGCTCCTCGAAAAGCTGGATTCTGAACACGAAGACGAAAAGTCCGAGCAGAAGAAAACCTTCATTATGAAAGACGTGCGCGTTTTCATGAACACTATAATGCACGGGCTTGACCTCATGAATCAGGGCGGCATCGCCGCGGGCATGAAAAAACAGGAAACGGAAAACGAGCTCATACTCACAATATCAATTCCCAAATCTGTGTAATTCGGACAAATTATCACTCCATAGACTGTATGGGGTGATAATTTTATGATAAGCTACTTTTCCGACCTGAGATACAAGGAAGTTATTGACGTTCATACGGGCACTCGAATGGGATATGTCTGTGATGCGGAATTCGATGAAGCGGAGGGAAAACTCATCTCCCTCATAACCCCGGGGAAAGCCAAATTATTCGGACTTTTAGGCCGTGAGGATGACTATGTTCTGCCGTGGAATTGCATTGCACGCATGGGAACAGACATAATATTGGTGGAATTGGAGGCAAATCAAGCGCGCAGACACCGTCAGAAGAAAAAATTTTTTGATTTTTCAATAAAAAATTCAATTTAACACTTGAAAAAAAGGTTACAATTTGATATTATATCAAGGCATTTCGCACGGGTGCGGACTTTTTCCCATGTGGCTACGGCTTGGGAAGAGGGTTGAGGCACTCGGAGGAAAAAACAAAAAATGGAGGAAAAACAAATGTCAGTAGTATCTATGAAGCAGCTGCTGGAGGCCGGTGTACATTTCGGTCACCAGACCAGACGCTGGAACCCCAAGATGGCCGAATACATCTACATGGAGCGTAACGGCATCTACATCATCGACCTGCAGAAAACCGTAAAGAAGCTCGAGGAAGCATACAACTTTGTTCGCGACGTTGCTGCAAACGGCCAGAGCATTCTCTTCGTCGGCACCAAGAAGCAGGCTGCAGAAGCAGTTAAGGAAGAAGCATCCCGCGTAGGTATGTTCTACGTCAACGCACGTTGGCTCGGCGGCATGCTCACCAACTTCAAGACCATGCGCACCCGTATCGACCGCCTTGCACAGCTCAAGAAGATGCAGGAAGACGGCACCTTCGATATGCTTCCCAAGAAGGAAGTCATCAAGCTCATGGGCGAGATGGACAAGCTCGAGAAGTACCTCGGCGGCGTTAAGGAAATGAAGAAGCTCCCCGGTGCAATGTTCGTTGTTGACCCCCGCAAGGAGCACAATGCAATTGCAGAAGCACGCAAGCTTCACATCCCCATCGTTGCTATTGTTGATACCAACTGCGACCCCGATGAGGTCGACTACGTTATCCCCGCAAACGACGACGCTATCCGCGCAATCCGCCTGATCGCTGCCACCATGGCAAACGCAGTTCAGGAAGGCCGTCAGGGTGCAGAC
Organism: Oscillospiraceae bacterium; assembly: GCA_045615725.1. Taxonomy (GTDB): domain Bacteria; phylum Bacillota; class Clostridia; order Oscillospirales; family Oscillospiraceae; genus F23-B02. Next base: position 11,508 of record JAZLFI010000243.1, on the reverse strand, counting down.
GCTGAGGCAGAGGTTGAGGAAACCATTACCGAGGCTGAAGCTGAGAAGGTTGAAGAAGAGTAATTCTTTTTAAAACATTTTATAGGGAGCACGCTCGTTGCTCCCTATTTTAGACTAGAATAATACAGGAGGAAAATGTAATGGCATTTACCGCACAGGACGTAAAAACTCTTCGTGAGATGACTAACGTCGGAATGATGGACTGCAAGAAGGCACTCACCGAGACCGACGGCGATATGGATAAGGCAGTCGAATGGCTGCGTGAAAAGGGCCTTGCAAAGGCTGCTAAGAAGGCAGGCCGCATTGCTGCTGAAGGTATGGCATACGCTGAAGTTTGCCCCGAATGCGGCGTAGGCGCTGTTGTTGAAGTTAACTGCGAGACCGACTTCTGCGCAAAGAGCGAGCTTTTCGTTGCTTTCGTTAAGGATATCTGCAAGGTAGTTCTTAAGGACAACCCCGCAGACGTTGACGCACTCATGGGCTGCAAGTACCCCGGCTCCGAGCTCACTGTTGCTGAGATCCTGCCCGAGAAGGTCATGTCCATCGGCGAGAATCTTCAGATCCGCCGCTTCAAGCGCTACGCAGAAAACACCAACGTCGCTTACGTTCACGCAGGCGGCAAGATCGGTGTTCTCGTAAACCTCGAAGCCGAGGGTTGCGACGCAACCGCTATCGGCAAGGACGTTGCAATGCAGATTGCAGCTCTCAATCCCCGCTTCCTGGACAAGTCCCAGGTTACCGAGGACGTTCTCGAAGAAGAGAAGAAGGTCGCACTTGCACTTATGGACAACGACCCCAAGATGGCTTCCAAGCCCCAGGCTGTTAAGGAAAAGATCGTCATGGGTAAGATGAACAAGTTCTATCAGGAAAACTGCCTGCTCCAGCAGGAGTTCGTTAAGGACGGCAGCATGAGCGTTGAGAAGTACATTGCTTCCGCAGCAAAGGCTCTCGGCGGCACCGTTAAGTTCGTTGACGCAGTTCGCTTTGAAAAGGGCGAAGGCATCGAGAAGAAGCAGGAAGACTTCGCAGCAGAAGTCGCTGCTCAGATGAACATGGGCAAGTAATTCAAAAAGCTTTAAAAACAGCCACCCAATCGGGTGGCTGTTTTTTTATTATGTTACGAGTGCTCCGTAGGTAAGTATGCCGAGATTTTCGGCATATATTCTGCCGAAGTCGGATATGGGCAGCGGATTTCTGCCGAGTCCCGCCTCGATTGTATAGCCCGGGCGGTTAAAGTCCTGAATGAACCAGTCCTTATAACCGGCAAAGCCCGAGGCGTAGGGTGTTTCCTCGACCTCGTAACCCGACACCAATGCGAAGGTATCGGCAATAGCTCTTGAATTCTCGGGCTCATAGTCGAGAAACTTCCAGTATATAACCCTGCCTTGCGTGTGATACGAAAGAGTGAGCCTCGGCGACAGGGCAAGGGTAAAATCGTACATTGCCCTGCTTTCGGGAGCAACAAGCGGTGCCGTACCCACATAGTCCGAGGGTGCGGGACTCACGAAACCGAGGGCGAATTTATTACGTCTGGCAGTTTCCCATTCGGCAGGATATTGAAGATTGAGGTCAATGCCGCGGATGTTGGCTTTCCAGCCCTCGGGGAATGGAATTGCGGGATAATTATTCGAAATGCGCACTGCATTCCGATAGTACTCCCCTTCCGTGAGTTCACCCGTCACAAGGTCAATTCCGTCGGGGTTAACGGCAGGGGCTATGTAAATGCTTGCATATGAAAAAATTTCCGCCGCGCTTTGGTCGAATATATTTCCTCCCGAAACATATGCCTTGCACAAATCCTCGAAAAATTTTAAAACTACGGGCGTTGTTATCCATTCGTTTGCGTGGTGGGATGCATTGTAGAAAACCTTGTTTTCTCCGTTCCCGAATGAGAGATACCACAGCGGTTTTCCCATAACGCTTTTGCCAATTTCACCCGCTCCGGTAAACGGGTATCTTGCGTTCAGTCCGCGGACACAATATGCAATGAGCTGTGACGAATAGTTAATCGTCGTCGGCACTACATCGAACGCAAGCGGAACTACAACGCTGTTCCCCACCTGCAAATTTTCGGGATTTATGTTGGGATTTGCCGTCAGTATGGCTTCGAGAGTTGTTCCGTGCTGCTGTGCAATTTTCCAGAGCGTATCACCGCGGCGCACTCTGTGGACATAAAAGCCCGTGTACCACGGCATCAGCGCCTGCTGAGTCTGCGGACCTGCAATTCCGTCTGCGGTGATGCCGTTTGCCCCCTGAAATCTAATTACTGCATTTTTTGTCAAATCTCCGAAAATTCCGTCTGTGTTAAGCGGCCCGAAACCCGCTCTGTTCAGTGCAAGCTGAAGCAGTTCAACGCTCGGCCCGCGACTACCATTTTTTAAAATTTTCATCACGTTCTCCTTTAATGCAATATTTCGCCTGCTTTATTTTACGTCACGCTTCACATACTTATTCGGGAGGTGAACAGATGAGGACAAAAAAGCTTATATGTTTTTTAATTGCCGCGTTTTTAATGTTTACCGCAAGTGCGGCGGCATTGGCCGAGGAGCTTATCCCCGGCGGTCAAGCACTCGGTATCAGCATTGAAACCGACGGCGTTATGGTAGCGGGACTTGTGCCCGTTGTGACGACTGAGGGAGAAAAATCCCCTGCCGCCGATGCAGGACTCCTGCAGGGCGATATTATCGTTAAGCTCGGCTCGGACGACATTTCACACGCTTCGGATTTCATGTCTGCCGCGGGAAAGCTTCAAGGTGATGAAACCACAATCACCGTAAAGCGCGACGGCGAGCTAAAACAGATTAACATCACTCCCGTTCTGTGCGATGATGGATGTTTTAGGCTCGGTCTTATGCTCAGGGACAGCGTTTCCGGCGTTGGTACTCTGACATTCTACGACCCCGAAACGGGCATATACGGTGCTCTGGGTCACAGCATAAGCGATGCTGAAAGCGGCGAGGCTTTGCCGCTCGGTGATGGCAATATAAGCCAGGCGGAAATAGTCGGCATAATCCCCGGTCATGCAGGTGCCCCCGGCGAACTCAGCGGTGAGAGCGAGGGAGATAATGTACTGGGTGATATACGCATAAACTGCGGCTGCGGCATATTCGGCATTGCCGATTTAAGTGAAAACGGAGCTGTTGAATCGGGCAACATGAAGCAGGGCAAGGCCAGCATTTACTGCACCGTTTCAGGCGATGAGGTCAAGGAATACGACATTAATATTGAAAAGATTGCTTCCATGGACGGCTACACCGTAGCGAAGCTTCGAGTAACCGATCCTGATCTTCTGTCTCTGACGGGCGGCATTGTTCAGGGCATGTCCGGCTCACCCATTATTCAGGACGGCTGTCTTGTAGGCGCTGTTACTCATGTTTTCGTAAATGACCCCACAGGCGGCTACGGCATCAGCATTCAGGATATGCTCTCCGCAGCTGAAGATATAGATACAGCGGCATAAGTAAAAAGCACCCCATAGGGGTGCTTTTTGCTTAACGGAATATTAACAAAAATTCTGTTGACAAAACCTGATATCATATGCTAAAAATTATCTAAATCAATAATGCATTGTGTCGAGTGTCTTAAAGACAGCGGGAGAACCAAATTTGGGGTGCATCCGATATTCGGAGGGAGTCCTCCTCCTAACCCGTCAGCTAATCTCGTCAGGCAGAGGAAATGCGGCTACACTTATCCGTGGGATAGGTGCATTCTCCTTTGCCATTCATGTATATGAATGGCTTTTTGCGTTTTATTGATTGCAGTAAAACTACAACCAATTCTGTGAAAGGAGAAAAAGCATGGCAAAAAACATACCCCAGTATAACGGAACCTTGCGAAGTCATAAGCTGGACGTTCCGAAGGTCATTTATGAATGCAGCGGCATAAACATTTTCGGCAGACGAATAAAATCACTTGTATTTTCAACCGACGTTGCAATAATCAAAAACATAAACACCGATGCAGTTATTGCGGTCTATCCCTTCACGCCCCAGCCCAGCATATCGCAGGCAATAATCAGCGTCGCCGATGCACCCGTGTTTGTGGGTGTGGGCGGCGGACTCACCTCGGGCGACCGCGCTGTTCGTCTTGCGGTAGAGGCTGAAAACCAGGGTGCTTTCGGCGTTGTTCTGAATGCGCCTGTAGCAATCGAAGTTATTAGCAAAATCAAAGAGCACATTGATATCCCCATTGTTGCAACCATAGTTTCAGAACTGCAGGATATCGACGAGCGCATTTCCGCAGGAGCGGATATATTAAATGTATCTGCGGCGGCGGATACTCCGAAGGTTGTCGCCGAGATACGTAGCCGTTATCCCGACTTCCCCATAATCGCAACGGGCGGTCCCACAGAGGATGCCATTCTTAACACCATACGCGCAGGGGCAAATGCAATAACCTACACACCGCCCACGAACGGCGAACTCTTCGCAAAAAGCATGAAAGAATACCGAGAAGGAATAAAATAAAAAGAGCACTCGTATGAGTGCTCTTTTTATTTACTGTAATCTGAAAGTCTTTGTATATTTCCCGTTCTGGGAACATAGTTTTTGAGCGCGTCTACGGCTTCCTCGGGGCTGTCTGCGAAGCTGTAAAGCTCAAGACAGTTTTTCGACATGAATCCATTATCCGCCGCATGCTGTAAAAGTGCCTGCATCGGCTCAAAGTAGCCATTGGTATTGAGCAGCACGATTGCTCTTTCGCTCTGTCCAAGCTGTTTCAGCGTAAGGATTTCGAAAAATTCTTCAAATGTTCCGATGCCGCCGGGAAGCACTATGCACGCATCGGATTTTTCCTCCATAAGCTGTTTGCGCTCACGCATGGTTTCGGTAAACAGCAGCTCGGTGCAATTCTCATAAAGTATTCCGGGCTCATCGAAAAATTTCGGAGCTATGCCTACAATCTCGCCGCCGTTTGCATGCATTCCGCGGGCTATTGCGCCCATGAGTCCTTCCCTGCCGCCGCCGAACACTATGCCGTGTCCGTTCCGTGCCAGAAGCCCACCGAGGCGCTCGGCTTCGTCGTAATATATTTTATCAAGCGTGGAGCTTGATGCTCCGTATATACAAACTCTCAATTCGATCCTCCATCAGAAAATGCCGATGGTCTTAAACAGAAGCGACCAGCCGAACATGGTAAATGCGCAAAGGGCGCTTGTCATTACTACTATATCGCCCGCAAGCTCCGCGTCGCCGCCCATCTGCTCTGCCATGGTGAACGAGGCTATGGCTGTCGCCGAGCCGAACATTGCAATCATACCCGCAAACTCCGCGCCTCTTATACCCACTGCCGCGGCTATACTGAGGAAAATTCCGGGGAGTATGACAAGTCGGGAAAGACAGACCTTTACCAATTCCTTTGCGTATTTTTTTACGCCGTTGAACTTAAAGAATGCGCCGAGCAAAAACAGCATCAGCGGGTTTGTTGCCGCGTATATCTGCTCCGCGGTAGACTCCAGCGCGGCGGGAAGCTTTATTCTCAAAAGCAAAGCCAGTATGCCCGTTACCGCGCCGATAATAAGCGGGTTTTTCGCAATTTCGAGAAGCAGCTTTCCTATGCTGGGCTTCTTGCCGTTAAACACCTCAAGAGTGATAACCGCAAGAATGTTGAACATGGGAACGATGACAGCAATCAGCACAACGACACCCGAAAGGTCAGCGCCCTCGACGAGCGCGCCTGCAAGGGGCAGGCCGATTATGACGAAGTTGCTGCGGTACATGCCTTGAATCATAACGCCCCGCTTTGCACTGTCCTTTTCCGTCAGCAGTACGAAGCCGAGGGCAAGCAGATATTCAGCCAACACGCATACTGCCGAGAAAAGCAGAAGCTTCGGCTGAACCGCGGTTTTGATGTCCGATGAATAAATGCTGTAAAACAGCATGACGGGCATGAAATAACGGAATGCGAGCTTATTGAGCCGCGGCACGTCTTCCCTTTTTATAGCTCCCAGACTTCTTGCAAGATAGCCAAGCGCCATAATGAGAAATATGGGTATTATGGCATTCGCGCAAATCTGAAAGTCACTCACTTCTCGCGCCTTTCAAGCTTATGCTTTTTTCCATCGGGAGTCTGGACATAGGTGTTTTCCAAAAGCTCTATGGTGCTCTTTCGCCATTCGGCTATGTATTCCTTGCGGAGAACATCTCTCTCCTGCAGTTCCTCTACTGTAAGCTCGCGCTCCTTTGCAAGGTGGGCAAGCTCATTAATTCTGTCTATCTTTTTCTGTTCCATGACTTTTCCTTCATTCTATGGTACCGAGTTCGTCGAGGGTTTTCTCAAAAGCGGGAATGAAATGCTCGATAAAATATGTGACCTCGGGAAGCTCCATCTTCTTTAACGCGTCAAGGCTCTGCGCCTCGGCAGACATAAACTCGTTATTGCCCGCTTTGCGCTCCTCAATGCATTTAATATATGCGCTCATCTTATCCGCCGCCTTGACCAGCGGATGAAGTTCTTTCTCCACTTCTCCCGTCATAATCGGTTCATATGCCGCGCGCATCTCCACTGGAAGCATGTTTATGAGCTTTTCAAAAGCAATGTCCTCCACTTTGTGATAAGCCTCGGTTATTGTGGAGTCGTGATACTTGATAGGTGTCGGCAAATCGCCCGTGAGTATCTCGGATGCATCGTGATACAGCGCAACTGCGGCGCATGCGTTGGGGTCACAAGGAATACCGAACACATCGCGGCGGATAACGCCTAAGGCATGCGCGATAACGGCAACCATGTGGCTGTGCTCCTGGATATTCTCTTCTATCGAATTGCGCATAAGACTCCAACGCTGAATATAGCGCATACGGGATATAAGCGCGAAGAAATTGTTTTCCATATCTTTCTCCTATTTTACAACAACATTTTCGTAGCCCAGCATTTCCTTAAGCTCGGCAATGAGTGCATCGTGGATGACGCACTGCGCACCAATCCGCTTTTTCTCTTTTTCGCAGTAGATTATCATCTGCTGTTTGCCGGGGAACATGGTGAGAATAAGCTCAATGTGCTCGAGAACGGGGTTATCCTTGGAATCAAGCTTTACCCACAGCTTCTTATCATTCTGCTTTTTCTCGGGCTCTGGCTGTGGCGCACCTAAATCGGATATGGGTCTTATCTGGTCAACCATTATCTGGGGCTCTTTCTCGTCGCGGACGGAAATTCTGCCCTTAATAATCAGTGCCGCATTGTCGCGGATATATCCGCCGCCGTTATCCAGTGCGCGCTGGAACGCGATAAGCTCCATTGCACCCGTATCGTCCTCAAGATTGATATAGCTCATGAGGGTGTTGGACTTGGTGGTGCGTGTCTTGGAGGACTGAACAACGCCTGCAACGGTGACAACCTGTCCGTCATGGTACTTGGGCTTTTCGTCCTCGGAGTTGAACGCCTGCATAATCGCGCCTAAGGGTACAATGCCTGCATTCCGTATTTTCGCTCTGTATTCGTCCATGGGGTGACCGCTGAGATAAAGCCCCGTGGTCTCCTTTTCCATTGCCATAAGCTCCTGACGGGTGAACTCCTCCACCTCGGGAAGCTTAATATTCGTTTCGACCACGTCGGCAAAATCGGGCTCGCCGAAGAGGTTTAGCTGGCCGTCGATGTTATTGCGGTTTTCATGGGCAATGCTGTCCAGCAGTATTCCGCAAATCTGCAAAAGTGCCTTGCGCTTATTGCCCATACTGTCAAATGCACCGGAACGGATGAGGTTTTCAACGGCTCTGCGGTTTAAGTCCCTGCCCGTCATTCTGCGGCAGAAATCTTCAAAGCTCTTGAAGGCACCGTTGGCACTGCGCTCCTTGATAAGGGCATTTATCAGCCCTCTGCCTATGCTCTTTATTGCGACAAGACCGAAGCGGATATTCTGTCCGACAACGGTGAAATCCGCGCCCGATTCATTGACATCGGGAGGCAAAAGCTTAATGCCCATTTCCTTGCACTCGGCAATATACTCGGCAATTTTAACCGTGTTATCCAGAACCGACGAAAGCAGTGCCGCCATATACTGCTGAGGGTATCTGTGCTTCATATATGCGGTGCGGTAGGATACTATGGCATAGCTTACGGCGTGAGCCTTGTTGAATGCGTAGGATGCAAAGTCCAGTATCTCGTCATATATACTGTTTGCAACTGCTTCGGGCACTCCCCTTTTTATCGCGCCGTCAATGCCGCGCTCAGCATCGCCGTGGACGAATGCTACGCGCTCGGCATCAATGACCTTGTGCTTTTTCTTGGACATGGCACGGCGAATCATATCCGCCTGACCGAGGGAAAAGCCTGCAAGGCGTCGGAATATTTCTATAACCTGCTCCTGATAGACGATACAGCCGTAGGTAACGTCAAGAATGGGCTTTAGCAGTTCATGCTTATAGCTTATCTTGCTCGGGTCATTCGAGCACTCGATAAATCTTGGAATGCTGTCCATGGGACCGGGGCGGTAAAGCGCAATTACCGCGGTGATATCTTCAATGCTCTTGGGCTTGAGCGATGTGCATACGGCGGTTATGCCCGAGCTTTCAAGCTGGAACACGCCCGAGGTGCGTCCGTTTGACAGCATTTCAAACACCTTGGGGTCATCCTCGGGAATTTTATTGATGTCAAAATCGGGCTTGGTTTCGCGTACGAGCTTTGCCGCATCCTCAAGCACGGTAAGGTTTCGCAGTCCGAGAAAGTCCATTTTGAGAAGTCCCAGCTCCTCAAGGGTTGTCATCTGATACTGGCAGACAACGGACTCGTCATTCTTTGACAGCGGAACATATTCATAAACGGGTCTGTCGGTTATAACAACACCTGCCGCGTGCATGCTGGCATGCCTCGGCATACCCTCAAGAGCGCGGGCAGTATCGATAAGCTTATGGAGATTATCGTCAGAGTCGTACATCTCCCTGAGGGGTTTTGAAATACCGAGTGCGGAGTCTATGGTCATGCCGAGGCTGGTGGGAATCTGCTTTGCAACCGCATCGGTATCGGCATAGCTTATATCCATGACTCTGCCAACATCGCGGATTGCCGCCTTTGCGGCCATAGTGCCGAAGGTCACTATCTGTGCGACGTGATCGTTTCCGTACTTACGGTTAACGTAGTCGATAACCTCGCCGCGGCGGTTTACGCAGAAGTCAACGTCGATATCGGGCATGCTGACTCGTTCGGGGTTGAGAAATCGCTCAAAGAACAGGCTGTACTTAATAGGGTCAACGTCCGTGATGCCGAGGGTATAGGATACAACCGAGCCTGCGGCAGAGCCTCTGCCGGGTCCGACGGGGATTCCCTCGCTCTTTGCATAGCCGATAAAGTCGGAAACTATGAGGAAGTAATCGACAAAGCCCATCTGCTTTATCATGGAAAGCTCGTACTTTAACTGTTTTTTTACCGTTCCGTCGTCATCGGGATATCGGGTCATGAAGCCCTCAATGCACTTTTTGCACAGATACTCATAGCTGTCAGTTTCTCCCTCGGGGAGTGCGAAACGCGGCAGCTTATAGTTGCCGAACTCAAAGTCGTAACTGCACATTTCGGCAATCTTTGCCGTATTGTCTGCGGCTTCGGGATATTCGGGGAAAAGCGCGCGCATCTCGTCCTCGCTCTTGAGGTAAAACTCCTCGGTTTCGAACTTCATGCGTGCGGTATCGTTAACGCTCTTTCCCATCTGGACACACATGAGCACATCCTGATAGTAAGCGTCTTTTTTCTCAATATAGTGGGCGTCGTTTGTGACGGCAAGGGGTATGCCCGTTTCTCTGTGAATTCTGAGCAAGCCCTCGGCGGCTTTCTTTTCGGCATCAATGCCATGGTCCTGAATTTCAAGATAGAAATTACCTTTGCCGAAAAGCTCATTCAGGTACAGCGCCTTTTTCTTTGCGTCCTCGTAATTGTCCGAATTAATCATACGGGGAATTGCGCCCGCAACGCATCCCGAAAGACAGATAAGTCCCTCGGAGTATTGGCTAAGCAAATCCCAGTCAATTCGAGGCTTAATATAAAAGCCCTCGGTAAACGCGGAAGAAACAAGATAACACAGGTTTTTATATCCCGTTTCGTTTTTACACAGCAGAATAAGATGGGTATATTCGCTGTCAATGCCGTGCTCTTTATCAAATCTCGTGCGCGGTGCAACATACACCTCACAGCCGATAATCGGCTTTATGCCTGCGGCACAGCAGGCCTTATAGAATGCCACAGCGCCGTACATAACGCCGTGGTCGGTTATTGCAACAGCGGTCTGGCCAAGCTCTTTTGCGCGCGAAACAAGCTGCTCGATGCGGCATGCGCCATCCAGCAGTGAATATTCGCTATGAACATGTAAATGCACGTACATTTTTTAAACCGCTCCTACATTGGTGGTAATCGCTATTGCGTTCTATTCTTCGTTTCCGGGTTTGAATTCCATAATCTTTTTCAGTCTGTAAGACAGACAGCTTTTTGTTACCTTGGGATATGAAAGCATGGCAAGGTCGGCGAGGGATGCCTCGGGATTTGCTATGCGTAACAGTGCCGCCTCCTGAAGCTTCTCGGGCAGGATATCAAGGCCGTAGTCATTCTCTATCCTCTTTATTGCCTCAAGCTGTTCCTGCGCTGCCAGCACAACCTTATCCGCATTTGCCGTGTCGCAATTGACTCTGCGGTTTATGGTGTTGTTCATATCCTTATCAACCTTCGCTTCCATAATTCTGATAGCGGAGCCTGATGCGCCTATTGTGGTCAGGAAATCTTCAATCGCTTCGGACCTCTTGAAATACAGAAGATGGTTGCCCTTGCGTTCGGCTTCCTTGGGTGAAAAGCCCATATCGAGGAGAACGGAATAAGCCTCGCGCGACACGCTGTAATGACTTGTGGCAAGCTCAAGGTGATATCGCTTATCGGGGTCGGTAACGCTTCCGCCGGCGAGGAATGCGCCTCGAACGAAGGATGCCTTACAGCAGTTTTCTTCAATTATTCCGAAGTTAATATGTAGCGACAGCGTCGATATATCACTGCCGAAGCAGTCATATATCGACGAAATTTTATCTCTATCGGTTATGTAAAAGCTGTGCTTGCCACTGCTGTTATCATTCGGCAGTCTGTCAAATGCTATGCCGAATGCGCGCTTGAACAAATGGGGAAGGCGCGCGGCGAACTCGTCGCTCGCGGTGGTTATTCTTATCTCCGCCGGAGAGAATGTGTGGCAATACAGCAAAACGCCGTAGGCTTCGGCTATTGCGCAGCACTTGCGTTCAACGCGTGGCTGACAGAGCTCTGCCTTGACTTTTGCCGAAAAGGTCATTGTTAACCGCCTTTCGAAATATCACGGTGAATACACGCAACATTTATATCCATGCACTTGAGCTGCCCTGCAAGTGCGGATGCTACCGCAACACTGCGGTGTCTTCCGCCGGTGCAACCCATTGCAATGGTAAGTGAATATTTGCCCTCTTCTACGTACATTGGCAGGAGATACAAAATCATATCCGTAAGCCTGTCCATAAAGCCGTTTGTTTCCTCAAACGAGAACACATAATCGCGCACCTCAGCATCCAGTCCGCTGTG
>JAZLFI010000242.1:0-4255 GCA_045615725.1 Oscillospiraceae bacterium | reverse complement strand
AGTTTACGGTACTGCCGTTTTCACCGAGGGCGGCACATATGAGCAGGCGGTGAGCCTGTGATTTTGATGATGGAGCCCTTACAGCGCCGAAGCGCTCACCGGGCAATAAAATAATTTCAGACATTTTCTAACCAGCTTTTCAGTTCGTTAATTTCGGTAGGAACAATTCGGCACTTGCCGATACATTCGGGTACGATGAGATTTAAAACGCCGTGCTCGATTTTTTTATCTGCCGTGCATACTGCGGCGATTTCGCCTGCGTCGAAGGGGCAGACTGTGGGTAAATCATATTTTTTAAGAAGTGTAATTACGCGGTTCTCGTCGGGGTTTCCGCGCATGACCGCCGCCATGCCGATTGCAACGGCATCGCCGTGGCTTATCTTAAACTCGCTCAGCTTCTCAACCGCGTGACCAATGGTGTGGCCAAGGTTTAAAAGCTTACGGATGCCGTTGTCAAATTCGTCTTTTTCGACGATATCGCGCTTCATTTCGACACAATGTGAAATGACGTATTCCTCATTTTTGCGGATGTCGTTATTTTCGAGAAATTCGAAAAATTCCGCATCGCCGATAACGCCGTATTTTATAACCTCTGCACAACCGCATCGGTATTCCTCGGGAGTGAGAGTAATAAAAACGTCGGGGTCGCAGAAAACAGCGCTCGGCTGATGAAATGCGCCCACCTGATTTTTGCCCTCGGGCAGATTAATCGCGGTTTTGCCGCCGACGGAGGAATCCACCGCCGCAAGAAGCGTCGTGGGTATCTGCACGAATGGAATGCCGCGCTGATATGTTGCCGCGGCAAAGCCCGCGAGGTCGCCCGTAACACCGCCGCCGAGAGCAAAAAGCACATCCGTGCGGCTCACGCGGTTTTTGCAGAGAAAGCTCTGGAGTGCACCGAAGGTCTCAAGGCTTTTGGCACCCTCTCCGCTTTTGTGGATAAAGCAGATAACTTCAAAGCCTGCGCTTTCCAGTGACTTTTTGAGTCTGTCACCATATATCGGAAAGACATTTTCACCGGATACTATGACTGCTTTGCAGGGAGAAAAAATATCGCGGCTTTCAAGACCTACACGATCTAAAATTCCGTTTTCTATTCTAATGGGATATTCTCTTGATGCGTGAATGAGTATTTCACTCATTTTAATGCCACCTCACGAATGAGTTTAACATCCTTTGCTAGCTTATCGTAGTCCTCGGGCAGAAGCGACTGAGCGCCGTCGCACAGAGCGCGCATGGGGTCGTTGTGCACCTCGATTATAAGACCGTCGGCGCCGCATGCCGCCGCGGCAAGTGCCATAGGCCGAACAAGCTTTGCAATACCCGTTGCGTGGCTGGGATCAACGATTACGGGCAGGTGGCTAAGCTCATGGAGAACGGGAACGACTGCGAGGTCGAGGGTGTTTCTCGTGTAGTCGTCAAAGGTGCGGATGCCGCGCTCGCAGAGAATAATCTGCTCGTTGCCGCCCGCCATGATATATTCGGCGCTCATAAGAAGCTCCTTGACGGTGCTTGCAAAACCGCGCTTTAAAAGCACGGGCTTGCGGAGCTTGCCGAGCTCACTGAGTAAGTCAAAGTTCTGCATGTTCCTCGCACCGACCTGAACAACGTCAACATCGTCGAAAAGGGGCAGGTCGCGGACGCTCATTGCCTCGGTGACTATGGGAAGCCCCGTTTCCTGCTTTGCAATCTTTAAAAGCTCAAGACCTGTCGCCTTAAGTCCCTGAAAATCGTAGGGCGATGTTCTGGGCTTGAACGCTCCGCCGCGGAGCATCTGTGCACCCGATGCTTTTACGGAACGGGCAATGTCCACAATCTGCTCCTCGGTTTCCACGGAGCAGGGGCCTGCTATCATGCAGAAGCTGCCGCCGCCGATTTTAACATCGCCGACCTCGACAACGGTGTCGTCGGGGTGGAATTTGCGGTTGCAGCACTTGAAGGAGTCGGTGACGACCTTGACGGAATCGACCACATCAAGGCTTGCAACAAGGTCCTTGTCAATTCTGCCCGTATCGCCGACAACGCCGAGGACGGTTTGATATTCGCCTTCGGATATGTGAACGTCAACGCCCTGATTTTTCAGCCAGCCGATAAGCTGTTCGCGCTGTTCAGATTTGGCTCCGTGCTTTAAAACTACTATCATGATGCGCTTATCCTCCGAAACGAAAAATACGACGCAGGCTTGTCCTGCGCCGCATTGTAATTTGCAAAATACAATCCCGGGTTTGTAAACACATTTGCGGCCAAGGCCTCCGGGAAAATCTTCTTTAAAAAATATATCAATCTTGCCGCTAAATGTCAAGAAGTGAAAACCGCCGAAGAGCTCTCTTCGGCGGTTTTGATACTATTGCTGATTGATGGGGGTAATGGTCTTGATATCGTAGGGCGATTCCTGATATACGAAGTAGTTCAGCCAGTTGGAATAAAGCAGGTTTGCATGACTGCGCCATGTGACCAGCGGCGGCTGAGTGTCATCGTCGTTGGGGTAATAATTTTCGGGGATGTCGATGGGAAGCCCTGCGTTTTTGTCGCGGAGGTATTCGTTCTGCAGGGTGTCCGCGTCGTATTCGGAATGGCCTGTTATGAAGACCTGACGTCCGCCCTCGGTCGCCATTGCGTAAACGCCGCCCTTTTCGGAGGAGGCGAGAATTTTCAGCTTGCCGCATGCCTCGATGTCCTCACGGTGCACGCTGGTGTGGCGGGAATGAGGTACCATGAAAACATCGTCAAAGCCGCGCATGAGCATGGACGAGCGGCGCTCGACCTTGTGGGGATAGACTCCGAAAAGCTTATAGGGCATGAGATAGTTGTTTATTCCGTAGTGGTGGTAAAGCCCTGCCTGCGCTGCCCAGCAGATATGGAAGGTGCTGTGGACATGAGTAAGACTCCAGTCCATAATTTCGCAGAGCTCATCCCAGTAGGCGACCTCCTCGAATGCCATCTGCTCAACGGGTGCCCCCGTTATGATAAGGCCATCAAAGTTGCGGTCACGAACCTCGTCAAAGGTCTTATAGAACTTGCCGAGGTGTTCCTCAGAGACGTTCTTGGACTTGTGACTGCGTGTATGGAGAAACTCAAGGTTTACCTGAAGCGAGGTGTTGCCCAGAACTCTTGCAAGCTGAGTTTCGGTGGCGACCTTTGTGGGCATCAAATTGAGTATGAGTATTTCAAGTGTTCGTATATCCTGCGTTGTCGCACGGGTTTCTGTCATGACGAATATGTTTTCGTTTGTCAGTGTTTCCTGTGCGGGAAGTCCGTCGGGTATTTTTATGGGCATTTAAATCACCTCAGTGCCTGTTCAATATCTTTAATAAGGTCCTCTGCGTCCTCAAGTCCGCAGGAATATCTTACGAGGTCGGGGGAAACTCCCGCCGCCTCAAGCTCTGCATCGTTCATCTGCCGGTGGGTTGCGCTGGCAGGATGCAGGCAGCAGGTGCGAGCGTCGGCCACGTGGGTTTCGATAGCGGCGATTTTCAGCTTGCCCATGAATTCCTCGGCTGCCTGTCTTCCGCCCTTTACGCCGAAGCTGACGACGCCGCAGGAGCCGTTGGGCAGATACTTCTGACCCAGCTCATAATATTTGTCACCGGGCAGACCGCAATACTGCACCCATGTGATTTTCTCATGGTTCTGCAGATACTCGGCAACCTTCTGCGCATTCTCGCAGTGGCGCTTTACGCGGACATGCAGACTCTCGAGACCCAGGTTGAGATAGAATGCGTTCTGGGGCGACTGAATGGAGCCGAAGTCACGCATGAGCTGGGCTGTGCATTTGGTGATGAACGCGCCCTCAAGGCCGAAGCGCTCGGTGTAGGTAACGCCGTGATAGCTGTCATCGGGAGTGCAGAGGCCGGGGAAGCGCTCGGGGTATTTTGTCCAGTCGAATTTGCCGGAATCAACTATGCATCCGCCGACGGATGCGCCGTGACCGTCGATGTATTTGGTGGTGGAGTGGGTTACGATGTCGGCGCCCCACTCAAAGGGACGGCAGTTTACGGGAGTTGCAAAGGTGTTGTCAACGATGAGGGGCACGCCGTGGGCGTGAGCCGCCTTTGCAAACTTCTCGATGTCGAGAACGGTGAGTGCGGGGTTTGCAATGGTTTCGCCGAAGACAGCCTTGGTGTTGGGACGGAATGCCGATGCAAGCTCTTCCTCGGTGCAGTCGGGGCTGACGAAGGTGAAGTCAATGCCCATGCGCTTCATGGTGACTGCAAAGAGGTTGTATGTTCCGCCATAGATGCAGGAGGATGCAACA
>JAZLFI010000241.1:0-4443 GCA_045615725.1 Oscillospiraceae bacterium | reverse complement strand
GCGGTTGCCAATATGTATGCGGGAAATAAAATCGCGGCTCTGGAAAGTGCGCAGCGCGCTGTGGAAATTGAGCCAGATAACACGGAGTACCGCCAGCTTCTCGAACGCATCCAGTCGGGAGGAAGCTTCTATCAGCAGTACACGGGCGATGTCCGCACGACAATCTGCCCCGGCTCAAGTCTTTGCACCGACTGCTGTGTGGCTTATGCCCTTGCAAACTGCTGCGGCATTATATGCTGTCCCATAAGATGTTAAATACTAAAAGCTCTTTGGTTATCCAAAGAGCTTTTTTATTTCCTTTTCCGTAAATTTATCCAACGCGGCAAAATCTATATAGGGCTTATAGACCTTTTCAAGTTCATCATGCCAGCGCTTTGCCTCGGCAAGATTTGAACATGCAGATTCAATAATATTGCCGTAAATTCTCTCCGCCTTTTTGACTTCGGATTTGTGCGCACGGTATCTCTCGGCAGGGATTACCGCATCAAGCCTTACATGGCGGTAAGCTTTATCCGTGCCGTAAATATCCGATGCAATAAATCCGACCTGCTGATGCGGGAATATTACCGCCTCGGGAATGTCGGGCAAAAGGGGAGAGGGGCAGACGATAATATCGTCCTTGCGTATGATTGCCTCATCTATTACCGCTTGCAGGTAGTGTTTTGCAAGCCCGAGTTTGTTGTCAAGAACGCAGACTTGTTTACATAATACGTTAACAGTGTCTGTCAGTGTCAGTTCACCCGCACAGCTTATGCAGTGTATAAATCGCCTTTCCAGCTTACCGCTGCCGCATGGCTTGCCGACAATGCGGCTGACTGCACTGCGTGCGCGTTTACTTATATATAAAAGCTCTGAGTTTTCAACAAGATTTGGGACTTCTGCAAGCCTTATTTCCGCCGCCGAACGGAGCAGGGAATACGCGCGCTTGTAATATGACTTGTATTTTGCCGTGCAGTTTTCAATATCCGTGTGTGGAGGCATTGAACAGAATTGCCCTAAGTTTACATAATCACTATCTGCACCAAAATGCCGCGGCTCAAGAACATGGGGAGCGGTGGCATCGGCGTAGCCCACTTTCAGCTTTGGGATGTATATCCCGTCAAGGGAAGAGGGGTCACCTGAGCAAAGTATGTATTCTACTTCGAAACCCATTTCTTCCGCCTTTTTTCCGATACGACGCATAAAGCTTGATTTGCCGCAGCCCGGGCCTGCCTTTATCAGATGAAGATACTCTCCCTCACCCTTGCAAAAGCCGTCATAAAGGGAATAAAAGCCACTACCCGAGTTTGCACCGAGAAAGAATTCTGCCATAAAATCACCTCTTAAAAGCATTTTATGCGGCGATTTGCTCGATTGACAAAGCAATAGGGCAATGATAAAATTTTATAAAAGGAGATAAAGCTATGGCTGATTATATATTATTCGATTTTGACGGAACAATCTGCGATACCGCAGAGGGCATAACAAAATGCATGCAGTACGGATTGAGCAAAATGGGCATTGAAGCAAGTCTACCGGAGCTCATGTGCTTTGCCGGTCCGCCGCTTCTTGATATGCTGAAGCTTAAATATGATATGAGCGACGAGGACGCTGCAAAGACTCTCGGCTTTTACCGCGAGCGATATGCCCCCACAGGCTGGCAGGAGTGCAAGCCCTTTGACGGCATGCCCGAGCTTATAAAAAAACTCCGTGCGGCAGGAAAAACCGTCGCTATCGCAACCTCAAAGCCTCGATTTTTCACCGAGAATATTCTCAAGAAGTTTGACATGTACGATGACTTCAATCTTGTCTGCGGCAGTGAGTTCGACGGAACACGCAGTAAGAAGTGGGAAGTCATCCAGTACGTTCTCGAACACTTCAATATCAGCCCCGAGCAGGCGATAATGGTGGGCGACAGAAAATATGACTTCATCGGCTCAAGGCAGTGCGGCGTCAAGTGCATCGGAGTCCGCTTCGGATACGCGGAAGAGGGTGAACTAGAGGCGGAGGGCGCCGAATTCATCGCGGAAAACCCCGATGAGCTTTATAATTATCTTGTAAAATGACAAAAACTGTGCAAAATAACTAAATTCGCCATATACATTTAATAATATTGGAGAAACTGCAAAAAACTCTTGCAAATGGAAAAGACATATGCTAATATGCTGTCAAAGATTAAACTTAGATAAATTCTCTAAGAAAATCTGAAAATATATTTTAAAGGAGCAAGAGTTATGAGATTTCTTCTTACACAGGTACAGCTGGTTCTGTTCTGGACATTCGATTGGCCCGAAATCGGCATCATTGAATTAGTAAAAGGCCTTTTCCCCATTTGATTTATAGTTTGGTTAGATAATCGAAGAAACCCGTCAAACGACGGGTTTCTTTTTTAGTCTATGGGAATTTGAATAATCTCACGGTCAAGGTCCATAGCATATTTTACAGTGTTCCATGTGCCGCCGGACTGACCGTTATAGCAGGCAATGAGTATGCTTGAACGGTCAACCATGTATCTGTTCCTCTGAATCATGCAGAACTGAGTGTATTTATCTGATATTATGTTAACCGCATCGCAGTTTATGATAATGTCGCGGTAGCGCCGCTTCAGATCTGCGTCCCATTTTGCTTCCTGCCCGTCATATGGGACTGCGGCTTCAAGGGTAATGTCGGGATTGGTTTTTTTCAGCTTCAGCACCGCTTCTGCGCAGTACATATCGCATCCGTTTGCCATGCCGCATATAAAGTGGGTCACGCCGGATTCGTAAACTGCGCCGATAACCGCATCAAGCTTTTCCTTAAACTCAATACAGCGTATATCGCTTTCGTCAAAGCCCCAGGGCAGCTTTGATGCTCTGTGTCCCGTGAAGCAGCAGCTCTTGCCGAATTCCATTGCAACTCACCTCCAATGCATTCATTTTATGACAAAATATTATCTTAGTCAATCAGCTATTGACATTTGTGCGCATGCGATTATAATTAAAACATAACCGAATAGACGTATCTTCAGGGCAGGGTGAAATACCCGACCGGCGGTAAAGTCCGCGAGCCGAAAGGCATGATCCGGTGCAACTCCGGAACCGACAGTATAGTCTGGATGAAAGAAGATTGTTCATTTATTGTGAGCACCTGAAAGATATATTCTTTCGGGTGATTTTCATTTTTCGGAGGCAGAAACCATGCAGAAATCCAAGTTTTCAACCAAGTACATGACCACCGTCGCCATGTTCTGCGCAATAAGCTTTGTCGCAGTTTTAATCGGCAGACTCGTACCCAATATCGCGGGCTTTTTGAGCTATGACCCCAAGGATGCAATCGTCGTCATTGCGGGCTTCATTCTCGGACCTCTTGCCAGCGTTATCATAGCCGTAATCGTTTCATTTATTGAGATGATTTCCATCAGCACAACAGGCCCTTACGGATTCCTTATGAACGTAATTTCCACCTGCGCGTTTGCTGTTCCCGCGGCATGGTACTATGCCAAAAAGTCTCATTCCCATAAGGGCGCAGTTATCGGCCTCGGACTCGGCGTTGCATTCATGGCAATATGCATGGTGCTGTGGAACTACATAGTAACTCCTTATTACATGGGTGTTCCAAGAGATCAGGTTGCGGCAATGCTCGTTCCCGTGTTCCTGCCCTTTAACCTAGTCAAGGGTGGAATCAATGCAGGCCTGACCCTGCTTATCTATAAGCCCATAGTCAATACCCTGCGCAAGGCAAAGCTTGTTGAGCCCTCCAAGAGCGGCAGTAAGAGCAAATTCAATCCCGGATTCACCGCATTTGCGGTCGCGGTTGTCATCACCTTTGTGCTTCTCTTCCTCGTCCTTGCGGGTATAATATAAACCGAAGCCTCAGCACACTGAGCGCAAAATTCAGACATTCGTTAAAATATATTATTCCTATGTATGCCGTCAGTGCCCCTTTCGGAAGCAGTGTCCAGACGAGTATGACACCGAGGAGGGCATCCAGTATGTTTATCCCCATGTTCCACATCTGCTGACCGAGACCTTTAAGACATCCGTCAACCAGCATATCGGTGTACATCACGGGAATGAGCGGGGCTAAAAGCCTCAGAAATCTGCCGACCTCGGCGGTGTGATAAATGTGCATACCGAGCTCGGAGGAAAAAACAAATATCAAAAGGGCAGCGGCTAGGGAATAGCCGAGGCCCTTTTTTATTAGTCCTTTGACTGTTTCGCGTATTCTTTCGGTGTCGCCCTGCATCTGCGCCTCGGTCAGCTCGGGTACTATGAGCTCAGCCAGCGCCATGAGCAGGCAGGCGGGGAAGGAGAGTATGGGCATGACCATGCCCTGAATGACTCCGTAGCCGCTGAGCGCCTTGTCCGCCGACAAACCCGATGCCTTTAATCCACGGGGCACAAGCATGTGCTCGAGCGTTGAAAGCGAGGAGCGCGCGTATGCCGAAAACGCAAGGGGCAGTGCCACCTTAAGCATCCGCGAGGT
>JAZLFI010000240.1:0-3500 GCA_045615725.1 Oscillospiraceae bacterium | reverse complement strand
TCTTATATAGTCCTCGGGGATATTTACATCTCCTGCGGATTTGGGAACATCGATGAAGTAGCCGAAGACCTTGTTGTAGCCTACCTTCAGCTTCTTGATTCCCGTTCTCTCGCGCTCGCGTTTTTCAAGCTCGGCCACTGCAGCGGAGCCGTTGTCGCGGATATTGCGGAGTCGGTCAACCTCTTCCGAATATCCCTCGCGGAGTATGCCGCCCTCGCGCACGGAGAAGGGAGGATCATCGCAGATTGCGCGGTCAATTCTGTTTTTGATTGCATCAAGAGTGTCCATGGATGCGATGTCACGCAGTGCCGCGCTCTTAAATCCCGACAGAAGCTCGCAGAGCTGAGGAAGCGCTCTTGCGCAGTCGGCAAGGCTCGTAAGGTCGCGTCCGTTTGCCGTGCCGTAAACTATGCGGCCGATAAGTCTCTGCATATCGCTTATGCCGCGGAGGGTTTCAATCAGCTCGCCGCGCTTTACGTTATCTCTGAACAGCTCGTCAACAGCGGAAAGACGGCGCTTGATTGCAATGGGAGAAAGAAGCGGTCTTTCAACCCACGAACGCAGAAGTCTTCCGCCCATGGGGGTTTTGGTCTTGTCCAGCACCCAGAGCAGAGAGCCTTTCTTTTCGCCGCTTCGCAGTGATTCCGTAAGCTCAAGACTGCGGCGGGTTGCCCAGTCCATTTCCATGTATCTTTCGCCGCTGAACAGGTCAAGAGTTCTTATGTGGGAAAGGTCGAATTTCTGGGTTTCCTCAATATACGCAAGAAGCGCGCCTGCCGCACATACCGCCGCGGGCATATCGCCCAGTCCCGCTCCGTCAATATCGGAGAAATTAAATCTCTCGCAGACTCTTGCCGCAGAGGGCATGAACTCAAAATCCTCGCCGCCCAGCTCTATCATACAGCCGAGGCGCTTGGTTAGAAATTCGCAGATATCGTCGTGCTTTGCCGCACCCACATTCAGCACCGCTTCGCGGGGAGAAAATCGGGTCAGCTCGTTGAGCACATGGCTCACAACATCCTTGTTAAATGCCGCGACGCAAAATTCGCCCGTGGATATATCGCAGAATGCGACGCCGCCGGTGCCGCCCTCGATATACGCCGAGCCGAGATAGTTGCTTTTTCCCTCTTCGAGCATGGATGCATCCGTTACCGTGCCGGGAGTGATGATGCGGATTACATCGCGCTTTACAAGCCCCTTTGCTGTTGCGGGGTCTTCAATCTGCTCGCAGATTGCAACCTTATACCCTTTGGAGATAAGGCGCGCGATATATGTCTGGGCGCTGTGATAGGGAACACCGCACATGGGTGTACGAAGCTCGGGATCTTCAACGTTTCTGTCTCGGGTGGTGAGAGCTAAATCAAGCTCCTTGGATGCCACCTTTGCGTCCTCGTCGAACATCTCGTAAAAGTCGCCCAGACGGAAAAACAGCAGGCAGTCTTGGTGCTGCTGTTTTATTTCGTTATACTGTCTTTTCATTGGTGTGAGCTCTGCCATGGCGCACAACCTCGCTTCTTATTTTATCTTTGTTTTTGCCTTTGCCGCCTCAAGCTCTTTTTTAACGGACTCGGGGGCAAACTTCATCATTTCGTCCCATGCATTTTTCTCGTAGCCGTAATACATTACGCCGTCCTTGACATTCTCGGGGAACTCAACTTTTTCTTCTGTGGAAAGCTCGTGGTCGGAAAGATATACCCAGTAGGCAAGACGTGTTTTTTCAATGCCTGAGCTGACGACTCTTTCCCATGCAAGCTTATATTCTTCCTTGTAGTAGTAAAATTTTATGTAGCTTTCATTAAACGAAATCATGGAAACTCCGTAGTTATTCGCGGAGTTAAAGTAGACCATGAAAATCCATATTGCCGAAAGCAGAGCAAGGATAATTGCAATGCCGAGTCCGTCCTTTGTGCCTTTTATCAGGCAGATAAGCGCCAATATAACGGCAACGGATGCCATGGTAAGACCGCCGCAGAAGAAGCCCTTCATCCACTTGCCGGGCATTCTCAGACTGCGGGTTACAACAAACTTTTTCTCTTTCTCGTTTTTATTAGCCATTTACACTACCTCGCCATACAAAGCCCAAGTATTTGAGCTGGTTATTTTAACGTCTATGAATTTGCCGATAAGCTCGGGGTCGCCCTTGAGATGAACAAGTCTGCCACCGTTTGTGCGTGAGGAGAGATTATACTCGGGCTTGCCCGTTTCGCCGTCAACAAGAACGCGAAGGGTTTTGCCCTCATACTCGGCATGCTTTTCGCCGGAAATTCTGTTTGCAGACTCCAAAAGTCTGTCAAAGCGTACCTGCTTGTCCTCTCTCGTTGCCGCGTCGGGCATTTCCGCCGCAGGTGTGCCCACGCGCTTTGAGTAGATAAAGGTGAACATCGCATCGTAGCGCACTTTTTCGCAGAGCCTTATCGTGTCCTCAAACTCCTCGTCCGTCTCGCCGGGGAAGCCGACGATTATATCTGTCGTAATAACAAGGTCGGGCATATAGCTTCGCGCAAGCTCAACCCGCCCCAGATACTTTGCGCTGTCATAATGGCGGTTCATCGCCTTGAGCACGCGGTCATTACCCGACTGAACGGGAAGATGAAGTTGATGTGCACACTTTTCGCACTCCGCCATTGTTTTGAACAGCTTTTCCGTAGCATCTCTCGGGTGGCTTGTCATAAAGCGGATGAGAAACTCGCCCGGAATATCATTAATCATGCGAATTAGGTCGGCAAAGTCAACTCCAGTACCTAAATCCTTGCCGTAGGAGTTTACGTTCTGACCGAGAAGAGTTATATCCTTATAGCCTGCCTCGACAAGTCCTCTTGCCTCGGCGACGATATCCTCGGGTTTGCGGCTTCGCTCTCTGCCGCGGACATAGGGCACTATGCAGTAGGTGCAGAAGTTGTTGCATCCGTACATAATCGAAAGCCATGCCTTGACCTTTCCGTCGCGCTTAAGCGGCATGCCCTCGGCAACTGTGCCGTCGCAGGGTGCTGTTGCGAAAACGCGCTTTTTGCCGTGCTTTGCTTTTCTGAAAAGCTCTGGGAAGCGCCAGAGCTCATGGGGTCCGAAAACAAGGTCAACAATGGGATATGAGCGCTTTATCTTATCCGCCATGTGCTCCTGCTGTACCATGCATCCGCAGACCGCGATTATCTGACCGGGGTGGGCTTTTTTGCTGTGGTTCATCTGACCGACATTACCCAGCACTCGCATCTCGGCATGCTCACGGACAGCGCAGGTGTTCACAACGATAACGTCCGCCTCAAACTCGTTCTGAGTGAAGCCGTAGCCCATCTCCGCGAGATAGCCGCGGATTTTTTCGGAGTCTGCCTCGTTCTGCTGACAGCCGTATGTATCCACCATTGCAAGATGCTGTTTTCCGTCTGCGGTGACTTCCTCAAAAAGCTCGGCGCAGATTGCCTCCTGCTTTCTTATATCTTCAATACTTATTTCTTTTCTTACGTATGCCATTTTTTGTTTCCTTACACGAACATAAAATTACA
>JAZLFI010000239.1:0-1565 GCA_045615725.1 Oscillospiraceae bacterium | reverse complement strand
CTCAAATCGGTCTCGCAATTTTTGATGGTGTTAAGACCCTTCTGCATTGCGGGAGAATTGGATTTGTAGGTAACCTTCTCTCTGCCCTTTCTTACCAACTGGTTAAAAGTAGGCATTTGTTTCTCCTTTCTTTATAGATTTTACCTTGAAAAATCAAGGATTTTACGGGGTTTTTCCGTTTTTGGGCATAATAACCCCGCGCAGATTTCAATTTTAGCAGAATACACAAAATTAGTCAAGAAAATTTTTGCATAAAAACGAAAAATTTTCAGATAAATCAAAGCCGTACCCAAAATGGGTACGGCTTTAACAATTTTGGATTAAAGAGCGTTGCTGCGGCCTACAAGTGCAGAAAGGTCTACAAAGCTTTCTGCCTCGTCTGCTGCGGTTTCGTCGGTCTTCTCCTCGAAGTTGCGGTACATTGCAAGACCGGAACCTGCGGGGATGAGTTTACCGATGATTACGTTCTCCTTAAGGCCGACAAGGTGGTCAACCTTTGCCTTGATTGCGGCATCGGTAAGAACCTTGGTGGTCTCCTGGAAGGATGCTGCACTCATCCAGCTCTCGGTAGCAAGGGATGCCTTGGTAATACCCATGAGCAGCTGAGTGTAGGTTGCCTTGGTGAGGCCTTCCTCGCCGTTTGCGATACGCTCGTCAATTTCGCGGTTTGCTGCTTTGAGCTCGCCGATATCGATTGTTGCGCCGGACAGGAGATTGGTGGAGCCGGAGTCTTCAACCTTAATCTTACGCATCATCTGGCGAACGATAATCTCGATATGCTTATCGTTGATATCAACGCCCTGCTGACGGTAAACCTTCTGTACTTCCTGGATGATGTAGTTGCGAACACCTGCGCGTCCGTACTGGTCATCATCTACGCCGCGGATGCGGAGTACGTCATGGGGATTGAGAGCACCGGAGGTGAGCTCCTGACCCTTATCGACATGCTCACCGGACTTGACGAGGATGCCTGCCGAGTGAGGTACGGTGTAGACCTTGGTCTCGCCCTCTTCCTCGTTGACAACGCTGATTGCGAACAGTGCGCCCTTCTTGGTCTCCTCAATGGAGATAGTGCCGGAGCACTCTGCAAGGACTGCCATCTTCTTGGGCTTGCGTGCTTCGAACAGTTCTTCAACACGGGGAAGACCCTGGGTGATATCGTCGCCTGCTACGCCGCCGGTATGGAAGGTACGCATGGTAAGCTGGGTACCGGGTTCGCCGATGGACTGAGCAGCGATAACGCCGACTGCTTCGCCTGCGTTGACGGGCTTTCCGATTGCAAGGTTGATACCGTAGCACTTTGCGCAGACGCCGGTGCGTGCTTCGCAGGAAAGAACGCTGCGGATGAGAACCTTGTCAATGCCGTGGGACTCTAAAACGGGTGCGTCCTCGGGCATGAGCATATGATCGGTATCGAAGATAACCTCACCGGTGGAGGGGTCACATACGGGAACTGCGGGGAATCTGCCGTGGATGCTGGTTCCGAAGGACTGAACCATCTGACCCTTGTCGTAGATTGCGCTTGCCCAGACACCGTCTGCGGTGCCGCAGTCGGGCTCGCGGAT
>JAZLFI010000238.1:0-2800 GCA_045615725.1 Oscillospiraceae bacterium | reverse complement strand
CCCCACAGAGGACCGCGACAATGCACTGAGCTGGCGCGAGGCAAGCCTTATCGAAAGCGCAAGCCCCGATGCACCGTATCGCCGCGAGATGAGCTGGTCGGAATTTGACCGCCGCGCAAACCGCTTTGCAAATCTTCTGCTCTCACGAGGCATGAAGAAGGGAACAAAGGTTGCAATTCTTATGATGAACTGCCTTGAGTTCCTGCCGATTTATTTCGGTATTCTGAAAGCGGGCTGCATCGTCGTTCCTATGAATTACCGCTATTCCAGTGAAGAGATTAAATACTGCCTCGACCTGGCAGATGTTGAGGTTCTGGTTTTCGGACCCGAATTTGTTGAGCGTATGGACGCTATCGCAGACGATATACCCGAGGTCAAGATGCTGTTCTTCGTGGGCAAGGACGGCCCCGAATACACCGAAGACTGCATTCACCTCATGGGATTCTGCTCAACGAGTGCACCTCCCGTAGCACTCGATCAGGAGGACGACGCGGCAATATACTTCTCCTCGGGCACAACAGGATTCCCCAAGGCAATTCTGCACCGCCACCGCGCGCTTTATAATTCGTGCCTGACCGAGCAGAACCACCACGGACAGACGAAAGACGATGTGTTCTTATGCATCCCGCCCCTTTACCATACGGGTGCTAAGATGCACTGGTTTGGTTCTCTTGCAAGCGGCAGTAAGGCAGTTCTGCTCCGCGGTATAAAGCCCGAATGGATTTTGAGAGCCGTCACCGAAGAAAAGTGTACAATTGTGTGGCTTCTCGTTCCCTGGGCACAGGATATGCTGGATGCAGTTGACGCAGGCAGGATTAAGCTTGAGGATTATCTCCTTGACCAGTGGAGACTTATGCACATCGGCGCACAGCCTGTGCCGCCCTCACTTATCCGCCGCTGGATGAAATATTTCCCGAACCATGAGTACGACACCAACTACGGTCTGAGCGAATCCATAGGCCCCGGCTGTGTACACCTCGGTGTTGAAAATATCGGCAAGGTCGGCGCAATTGGCGTTCCCGGTTATCTCTGGGAGACCCGTATTGTCGACGAAGAGGGCAATGACGTTCCCGAGGGCGAGGTCGGCGAGCTTGCCGTCAGGGGTCCCGGCGTTATGAAGTGCTACTACAAAAACCCCGAAGCCACCGCAAGCGTTCTCCACGGCGACTGGCTGTTCACGGGCGATATGGCAAGGCAGGACGAGGATGGATTTATCTTCCTCGTTGACCGAAAGAAGGATGTTATCATCTCCGGCGGCGAAAACCTCTATCCCGTTGAGATTGAAGACTTCCTCCGCCGCTATGATAAGATTAAGGACGTTGCCGTTATCGGTATGCCCGATAAGCGCCTCGGTGAGATTGCCGCGGCAGTCATCGAGATTAAGGAAGGCATGACCGCAACAGAAGAAGAGATTAACGAATTCTGCACAGGCATGCCCAGATATAAGAGACCGAAGAAAATCATCTTCGACCCCGTTCCCCGCAACCCCACCGGCAAGATAGAAAAGCCGGCACTCAGAGAAAAATACAATCACGGCCGTCTGGTCGAAGCCCAGATAACCGGTTGATGATATGAAAGGAAGATAGACGTGGAAGGTTTGTTTATAAAATTACTGTTTTTGGTCGTATTCTTCGGAACAATGGTATTTATCGGCATATACTGCCGCCGTCATGCCACCGATGTTAACGGTTTCGTTCTGGGCGGACGAAGCGTAGGCCCCTGGCTTACCGCATTTGCATACGGCACAAGCTATTTCTCCGCCGTTGTATTTGTCGGCTATGCTGGCCAGTTCGGCTGGAAATACGGTATCGCCGCAACCTGGACAGGTATTGCAAACGCCTTCCTCGGCTCACTTCTTGCATGGGCGGTTCTGGGACGCAGAACGAGAGTCATGACTCAGCACCTTGACTCAGCAACCATGCCCCAGTTCTTTGAATCACGCTTTAACAGCAAATCCCTTAAAACCGCGGCATCGGCAATCATATTCATCTTTATGATTCCCTACACCGCATCTCTGTACAACGGCCTCAGCCGTCTGTTCGGAATGGCATTTAACATTGACTACTCCGTATGCGTTGTCGTTATGGCTGTGCTGACGGGTATTTACGTCATCGCAGGTGGCTACATGGCAACCGCCATAAACGATTTCATTCAAGGTATAATCATGCTCTTTGGCATTGTTGCCGTTATCGCGGCAGTGCTGAAAGGACAGGGCGGATTCATGGCGGCTCTTGACGGACTTGCAAAGGTTTCTGACCCCGCCGTTTCCGAGACTCCGGGTGTGTTTGCATCCTTCTTCGGACCCGACCCGATAAATCTGCTCGGCGTTATGATTCTTACCTCCCTCGGCACATGGGGACTTCCCCAGATGGTTCAGAAGTTCTACGCAATCAAGAACGAAAAAGATATCAACAAGGGTATGGTTATCTCCACCATTTTCGCAACTGTAGTTGCAGGCGGATGTTACTTCCACGGCGGCATCGGCAGACTGTTCTCCGACCGCGTTGATATCGCAAGCGAGGGCTTTGACGCAATCATCCCCGCAATGCTGTCAGACCTCTCTCCCGTGCTGATTGCAATCGTAATCATCCTTGTTCTTTCCGCCTCAATGTCCACACTGTCCTCACTGGTGCTGACCTCAAGCTCAACCCTGACTCTTGACTTTATTAAGGACCTGTTTGACAAGGATATGAGCGAAAAGAAACAGCTTCGCATTATCCGCGAGCTGATTGTTGTGTTCATCGGAATTTCCGTTGTGCTTGCAATTATCCAGCACCGCTCCAGCATAACATTTATTGCA
>JAZLFI010000237.1:0-16277 GCA_045615725.1 Oscillospiraceae bacterium | reverse complement strand
AGTTCAAAATCCGTTCTGCTCATTAAGCCTCGGTGACGGTCATTGTGTCAAAATTAAGAGTATACATGACGATGTAATCGTTGTTGATCTTAAAGCGCACGTTCTTGATGCCCCGTGTGCCGTTGAAAGTGAATTTTTTCGAGCTGACAGATCCATCCACGGTCACGGTCTTTGAACTGTCAAGCTCACCGTCAACGTAGACCATTATAACAATATCGTCTGCCCAGATGCGCATGGTGAGGTCGAGCTCCACCGTGAGACTCTTTTCACGGCCCGCTGCGCCGCCCGATACCTTTTCAAGCATGTTTTCGCTGAGTTCAAAATTTTTTTCCATTTTACTTCTCCTTGTTCAGTAAGTTTACGGTCTTTAAGATTGCGACCTGGGTTTTGCCGTCGGTAATTTCGCCCGACATGACCTGCTCGTAAAGCTCGGTGAGTGGCACGGCTTCGATATTCAAAAACTCGTCGTCATCCAGCTTCTGCTCGCCGAAGTGGAGACCTCGGGCAAGATAGAGCGTAATCTTCTCGTCGGTGTATGCCGCGGCGGGGTAGTATACGCCTAAATCCGTCCAGCGGTCTGCGGTGATGCCCGTTTCCTCTTTAAGCTCGCGCTTTGCCGCGGCAAGGCGGTCCTCTTCCTTGCTGTCAAGCTTGCCTGCGGGGATTTCGGTTATTACCGCATCAAGAGGATAGCGGTACTGGCGCTCAACGTAGACTCTGCCGTCCTCGGTCATGGGAACTATGCCCACAGCACCCACATGGCGGATAAGCTCTCTTCCCGCGGGCTTGCCGTTGGGCAGGGTTACCGTGTCCTTATATACATGGAGGATTACTCCGTCGTAGATTTTTTCTGAAGCTGTCTGCACCTCGGTGAGATTTTCATACTTGTTCATATGCGTTTTCCTCTGCTTTCTATTGAGCAAATTATACTATTTTCCTCTGCATATTTCAATAAAAACGCCGAATAGATTTGTGTTGTCATACATTGTGTACAGCATTATAATAATAACATCCAAAACGGAAAAAATTTTACAGGAGGTAAGAACTATGTTTAAATTCTGGGGCGACGGCTCTCAGGCGGCAAAGGACCTTGTTGACAGCATAGTCGTACGCAGTACGGAAAACTTCAACTGGACCTTTATCTTCATCCTCGCAGTTGTGTTCTACGTATACTGGACCGAGATTAAAAACAAGGAGATCAAGGCGGTATCCGCAGGTCTTGCACTCTACGGCGTTCACTGGCTGTATGAAATCTGCAATGCAATCATTGCGAAATGCGCAGGCTATCCGCTGTGGTCGGTCAGCAATGACTCCACAACCTTCATTCTCCTCATCGGCGTTTGCTGGGAGCTTTCCATGATGTTTGCTCTGGCAGGCATCATCTCCTACAAGATGCTTCCCGATGACCCGAATAAGCGCTACTTCACCAAGGGTGGCACCAAGAAGGGCATCAGCTGCAAGCTGGTCGGCGCTATCGAAATGGCAGTTCTCTTTGCTCTGTTCGAGTCCTTCCTCGCCGCAACCGACAGCAACGCATTCATCTGGGTTTACAAATGGTGGGGCGTTCTTCCCGTATTCATCACCACCTATGTGCCTTTCTTCCTGGCTTCCAACTTTGTTCCCTTTATGGAGCCGAAAAAGCGCACCGCATTCCTCGTTGTCGAGTGGCTTCTCGTTGCAATTCTGCTTGCAGTTCTCATTCCTCTCGGCGTTATCTGATGAAAAAAGAAAACCGCTGCCATGCAGCGGTTTTTTTGTTGCAAAAAATGTGGTATAATGCCTTGTATAAGGTGTTTTTCTGTAAATGCAACCGCAGGTTGACAAATTGAAAAGCGCGGTTTATGGCGCGCAACCTTAGTTTTTGCTATGCTCAGGGCAGAAAGAAGGTCGATTAAATGATTCTTGCAGACAAGATTATTAACGAAAGAAAAAAGTGCGGCTGGTCGCAGGAGGAGCTTGCGGAAAAGCTTAATGTTTCCCGCCAGTCCGTTTCAAAATGGGAGGGCGCTCAGGCGACTCCCGACATCCAGAAGATACTCAAAATGGCAGAGCTTTTCGGAGTCAGCACAGACTATCTTTTAAAGGATGAGCTTGAGCCCGAGGCATATGTGCCCGAGGACTTCGTTTCCGCCGAGCCTGCCGAGAATGTGCGAAAGGTTTCCTTTGAAGAGGCAAACGAGTTTGTCGCCTTTGAGGAGAAAAACGCGCCGAAGGTTGCCAACGCGGTTTCCCTCTGCATAGTTTCGCCCGCGCTTCTTATTCTTCTCGGCGGACTCACCGAGTCAACGCGCCACCACGTTTCCGAGGGGCTTGCCGCGGGTCTGGGCATGGCGGTACTGCTCGGGCTTGTCGCCCTTGCGGTTTATATGTTCATTTCTTACGGCATGGCGAGAAAGCGTTTTGAGTATCTCGAAAAAGAGACAATTGAAACCGCATACGGTGTTGACGGAATGGCGCGCGAAAAGCGGAAAAACCATGCCGCGAAGCACTCAAGCTTCATCGCAATCGGCGTTGTGCTCTGTGTGCTCAGTGCAGTTCCGCTTATAGTAACGGCGAGCATGGGAGCACCCGACAGCCTTTCCGCCGCCATGGTTTCCGTGCTTCTTATCATCGTTGCCGTCGGCGTTAACCTGATGGTCCGTGTGGGCATCGTCCGAAACTGCTACGACATGCTTTTGCAGGAAAACGAATACACCAAGACCGAAAAGGCGCAGAACAGGAAGCTGGAAACCTTTTCGGGTGCTTACTGGTGCATTGCCGTTGCCGTTTATCTCGGCTGGAGCTTTATAAGTAACCGCTGGGATTTCACATGGATTGTGTGGCCCATTGCGGGTGTGCTCTATGCCGCGGCTGAGGGCATAGCAAGGTCGCTTATGAAAGACAAATAAGAAAAAAGAGCAACTCTTACGAGTTGCTCTTTTCGTTTTCCTTATCGAATTTCTGGACTCCCCAGATGCCGATTAAAACGGCAAGCATGGCGAGTGCGGCAAGGGGAGTAAACGGGTCGCCGAGGAAGATGACTCCCGCTAAGACGGAGATTGTTGTTGTCAGGTTGCAGAGGATGATGACCTTTGGCATGGGTGCGTTGGTGACCGCGTAGTTAAAAAGGGTATAGCCAAGTACCGATGCGCCCACGGCTACATACAGCACCGCAAGGATGAAGTCGCGGCTGGCAAGAGGTCTAATGAGTGCGCCGAGGTCATTTGCGTTTTCCAAAAGCGCAAGGACGGTATAGAAAACCGCCGCCATTAACTGCATGACGAAGGTGCGCTCGTAAACGGAGAACTCGTTGGAGATGCCGCGGCTTATTACACCGTAGGCAGAGCCCGTCAGCACCGCCACAACAAGGCAGGCGAAGCCGAGAAAACTTATATTGCCGCCGCTGTTTTCCGTGAGGGTTATCACGATGATGCCCGCGATTGACAAAAGACTGAAAAGCCACTGGGCGCGGGTGGGCTTATCCTTGAGAAACACCGCGGCGAAGATTAAGGTCACGATGGGAATAACCGCAATCATGACTCCCGAAAAGGCGGAGTTTGTGTAGCGTATGCCGTACTGCTCGCCGATGAAGTAGATACAGGGCTCCATGAGGCCGAGAAGCAGAAGCGGTTTTATGTTTTTGCCCCGGAGCCTGATTTTCTGCTTGCCGATAAGCAGGGGAATCGAAAGAAGCAGAGCCGCAATCACGAAGCGGTATGCCAGAAGCACAAAGGGTGTCGTTTTTTCCTGCGCCACCTTTGAGGCCATGAAGGAAAAGCCCCAGATTGTGTATACCCCCACTGCGGCAAGTATGGCAAGGCGGGATTTGTTTTTCGTCATTTGTCTTTCCTCTGAGTTTTAATACAGCTCATATTTTCTCACACATATGACTAAAAATCAATTTTTTCTTTTCAAAAGCAGTGAAATAAAGTATAATGTGTAAAAGCAAAGAAAAAGGTCGTGTTTTATATGAAATATATTCTTATTATCGGAGACGGCATGGCGGATAACCCCGTCGAGAGTCTTGGCGGACTCACTCCGCTTCAGTATTCCAAGAAGCCGTTTATAGATGAACTTGCCGCAAAGGGTGAGGTGGGCAGTGTTCTCAATGTTCCCGTGGGTCTTCCCGCAGGCAGTGACACCGCTATAATGTCCATTTTCGGCTGTGACCCCAATCTCTACTACACGGGTCGCGCACCCCTCGAAGCCGCCGCGACGGGCATTAAGCTTAACCCCGGCGACGTTGCTTACAGATGCAACATGGTCACCTATGAGGAGGGCGACATGCCCTTTGAGGAGAAGAGAATTCTCTCCCACTCGGCCGGCTCAATCGAGGGAAACGTTTCCGACGAGATTGTCACCTTGCTCTTTAATGACCCCGAGTTCAAGGCGCTTGCGGACAGGGCAGGTATGAGCGTAAATCCCGGTCACGCTTTCCGCCACATTGCCGTTCAGTCTCAGGCGGATATTGAGGGTATAAAGCTCATTCCGCCCCACGACCACCTCGGCGAAAAGATTGGCCCCATTCTGCCCACGGGCTGTCCCAATGCGGATGTGCTTAAGGAGATGATGCTCAAGGCAAACGAAATCCTCGAGCACCACCCCATGAATGAAAAGCTCCGCGCAGAGGGTAAAATGCCTGCAAACGGCGTCTGGTTCTGGGCAGAGGGCACGGCAGTCGCCCTGCCCAACTTCATCGAGGCAAACGGCTATGACGGCGCGGTTATCTCCGCTGTTCCGCTCTGCCACGGCATCGCGGCACTCACGGGACTTGACATGGTATGCCCCGAGGGTGCAACGGGCGAGATTGACACAAACTTTGAAAATAAGCTCGCCGCGGCACTGGAAATTCTCGAAGGACACGACTTTGCCGCAATCCACGTTGAAGCACCCGACGAGTGCACCCACAACGGCGACCTTGAGGGCAAAATTCAGGCTATCGAATGGCTCGATACCCGCATGATTCGTCCCCTCGATGCCGCAATTAAGGCAAAGGGCTGGGATTACAGACTTCTGTTCCTTTCCGACCACAAGACGCTTACATCAACACGCGGTCACGACGGCGACCCCGTGCCTTATATGATTTACGACAGCCGATTCGATACCGGATGCGGTCTGCCCTACACCGAGGAAAGCGGCGCAAAGGGGCCCTATGTAAATTCGGGTGTTGCGCTCATGTCCATGCTGTTTGAAAAATGAGTACAGTTACAGAAAAAGCCTACGCAAAACTTAATATCTCTCTTGACGTTACGGCAAAGCGCGCTGACGGCTACCACGATATGCTCATGGTTATGCAGACCGTCACGCTCTGCGACGATGTTACGGTTGAGCTCATAGACGGAGCGAAGAGCACCGCAACCTGCAACCTGTCCTTCATCCCTTGCGACGAGAGAAACCTTGCCGTCAAGGCGGCGAATATGTTTTTTGAAAAGCTGGGGAGAAAAGGCGCGGCAAGGATTGAGCTTAACAAAACCATCCCCGTCGGCGCGGGAATGGCGGGAGGCTCCACGGATGCCGCCGCGGTTTTGCGCGCACTCAACACTCTCTGCGGCAAGCCCTTTGACAGAGCGGGTCTGGAAGCGCTTGCATCCGACGTGGGTTCCGACGTTGCGTTCTGTGTGTCGGGCGGTACGGCTCTTGCAAGCGGACGCGGCGAAATTCTGACACCGCTGCCGCCACTGCCTGACTGTCACATAGTCATCTGCAAGCCCGATTTTTCCATATCCACTCCCGAGCTGTTTAAGAAGCTGGACTCCGTAAAGCTTCGCTGTCATCCCGACACGGCGGGTATTCAGGAGGCTCTTTCCGAGAAGAATCTTCTCAAGATTGCGCGGAGAATGTACAACGTCTTTGAGGACGTTCCCGACAGACGCTTCAGCACAATCTCCGAGATTAAGGGAAAGCTTCTCGACGGCGGCGCTCTGGGCTCTGTGATGACGGGTACGGGCTCTGCGGTGTTCGGCATATTCGATAACCTTGCCGATGCGGAAAAGGCCGCAGGGGAGCTTACAAAGAGCTATCGCTGCACCTACGTTTCACAAAATAAAACCACAATCGATGTTTGAAAATTAATTTAACCGTCCATACTGTGAGTACTACATAGTATGGGCGGTTTTATTATGACTAAATTTAAGATTTGGGAAACTTCACTTTTACTTGCGCTGTGCATTTCACTTGCCGTCGGCACATGGGCCGAGGCAAAGCAGGCGGAGATAAGCTCCGAGCTTATACGTCTTCACGTTATCGCCGTTTCCGACGACGAAACCGAGCAGGCGATTAAGCTTCGGGTGAGGGATGAGGTTTTAGCCTGCGTTTCGCCCGAGCTTGAAAGGGCGAAAGACATCTCCGATGCGGAGGTTATCGTCAGAGCCAATCTCGGGAAAATTCAGCGTGCCGCGGAAAGCGCCGCGGAGGGCAGAAAGGTGACCGTCACTTTGAGCGAGGAATACTATCCCACCCGCGATTACGAAAGCTTTTCTCTGCCCGCGGGGAAGTACACGTCCCTGCGCGTAATCTTAGGCGAGGGTAAGGGTCACAACTGGTGGTGCGTCGTTTTCCCGCCGCTGTGCATCTCAGCCGCGGAGAGGGAGGAAGCCCTCCACGCCATGAGCGAGGACGACAGAGCAATTCTCACCGAGGCCGACGGATATGTTGTGAAATTCCGCGTGCTTGAGCTCTGGGGAGAGCTTGCCGAAAAATTTTCTTAAAAAATTTGCGGTTTTCTGAAATATCTTCGGAAAAATTGCGTCATTATAAATGCAAAGCAAAGAATGTTCGCAACATGGTAACTCCCGTGAGAAATAATTTTCCTTTCTCTGCCCCCAAAATGAAGAACGGAACATCTCCCCCGATGTTCCGTTCTTTTTTTGTTTTGAATTATTCTTCCTTGCTGTCTACGAATTCACTGGCGAGGGTTGCGCCGAGGACTAAAACGGCGCCGATTGCTCCGTAAACGCCCAGCTCTTCTTTGAGCACAAGGGCTGACGTTAAGATTGCGACAACGGGGTCTATGTAGCTCATGATTGCCACCGTCTGACCCTTGAGGTTTTTCATACAGCCGAAATAAAGGGCATAGGGGATACCCGTATGCACTATGCAGACAACGGCGAGAAGAGCGATTGCCGTGCCGTCAAGATGAATTGCGGACAAGTCCTGAGTCAGCAGGACATAGGGGACGAGAACGATACCCGCGATTGCAAGCTGCGTTATGGTCGTGTCGTATGCGGAGATGTCCTTAATCTTTTTGTTGACTAAAACTATGCAGGCATAGAAGCATGCCGCACCCAAGCCGAATGCAATTCCCGTGAATTCGCCCTTTTCAAAGTGACCTGTTTTGAGAACACCCAGTATGCCCGAGACAAAGACCATGCCGACGAGGGCAACAAGCACGCAGACGAGTTTTTTCCACGTCAGCTTTTCTTTCAGGAAAATGGGCGATACCAGAATTACGACTACGGGGGCGAGATAGTAGCACAGTGTCGCGGTTGCGACGGTGGTGTAGCGGTAGGCTTCAAACAGAAGTATCCAGTTAAAGCCCAGGAAGACGCCCGAAAGACAGAGCTTTAAAAGGTTTGCTTTGATTGCCGCCTTGTCCATGGGCTGTTTCTTTATCTTTATGATGATGAACAGGAATATGGCGCCCACAAAGCCTCGGGTTATCGCGATGACGGATGAGGGCAGAGGTATGTATTTTACAAATAGTCCGATTGTGCCCCAGATGAACATGGAAAGGAGCAGACTGTATTTCGCTTTGTTTGTTTCGTTCATGTTTTCATCCCCTTATTTCTTTATCTCCCAGCCGGGGAGGGGAAGTCTTTGCATTGCGCCGAAGATTTTCGACTTCATGTCGGGATAGTCGGCGCACATATTTTTGAGAACAAGCTTAATCTCGTGGCGCTTGCTTGTCTTGTCCTGCGGGCAGGGATTTTCGACCACGGGAAGCTTCATTGCCTCGGCGATGTTTGCTATCTTCTGCTCGCCTGCGTAGACCAAGGGACGTATCTGGGTTACTCCGCTTCTGTCCATATAGGTCACGGGGCGGAAACAGCTCAGTCTGCCCTCGAAAAGCAGGGACATCATGAAGGTTTCAACCGCGTCGTCGAAGTGGTGACCGAGGGCTAATTTGGAAATTCCCCGAGCCTTGATTGCGTCGTTTAACGCGCCTCGGCGCATCTTTGCGCACAGCGAGCAGGGGTTATCCTCTTTGCGCACGTCAAAGACGATTTCCTTGATGTCGGTTTTAAGGCAGGTATAGGGTATATCCAGCTCTTCGCACAGCTCCTTGACGGGTGTGAAGTCCATGCCGTCGAAGCCAAGCTCAATGGTGATTGCCTCAAGCTCAAAGTGCTTGGGATAGTAGCTCTGCAGGTGCTTCATGGCGAGAAGAAGCAGAAGACTGTCCTTGCCGCCCGACACTCCGACAGCGATTTTATCGCCCTCGTCTATCATGTTATAGTCGTCAACCGCCTTGCGGATTATCCCCGAAAATTCGTTGAGATTTCGAATGTCCATAGCAATTCCTCAAAAATTTTTCAAAATGGAATTTAGAATTAGAGAGATTTTAAGAGATTTAGCGAGCTTTTGAGAGTTTTCAAAACGAGAATTAAATTTAATGTTGACAGTTTGGTTACACTGTGGTATAAAAATAAGGCGCGCTGAAATTATTGTAAACGCGCAGTATTGAAATGTCAAAGATATTATTTAATTTTATTTGGAGGCACAGATATGTCCACAACTATGCTTACCAAGGAAACCGTTGAAAGAAAATGGTACATCCTTGATGCAGCAGGCAAGCCCCTGGGCAAGACCGCTGCTGTTGCTGCAGACCTGCTCCGCGGCAAGCTCAAGACCACTTACACTCCCCATGTTGATTGCGGCGACTACGTAATCATCATCAATGCCAAGGACGCAGTCCTCACCGGCAAGAAGCTTGAGCAGAAGTACTACCGCCGTCACTCCGGCTGGATCGGCGGACTCAAAGAGACCCAGTACAAGACTCTCATGGCACAGCGTCCCCAGCTGGCAATGACCCTCGCAGTTAAGGGTATGCTCCAGAAGAACAAGCTCGCAGCTGATCAGCTGAAGCGCCTTCGCGTTTACGCAGGTGCTGAGCACGAGCATGCAGCTCAGAAGCCCGAAGTTTGGGATCGCTACTAATAGGAGGTAAAGAGAATGGCTACTTATAAGAGCAAAAGACCCTATATGTACGGTACCGGACGCAGAAAGCAGTCTGTTGCACGCGTTCACGTTATCCCCAACGGCACCGGTGTTATCACCATCAACGGCCGTGATATCGACGATTACTTCGGTCTCGAGACCCTGAAGCTCATCGTTCGTCAGCCCCTGAACCTCACCGGCACCATCGGTAAGGTCGACGTTGA
Source organism: Oscillospiraceae bacterium (assembly GCA_045615725.1). Taxonomy (GTDB): domain Bacteria; phylum Bacillota; class Clostridia; order Oscillospirales; family Oscillospiraceae; genus F23-B02. The sequence goes on along the minus strand of JAZLFI010000237.1, from coordinate 6,918 downwards.
AGCAACCGTTCACGGCGGCGGCGTTTCCGGTCAGGCCGGCGCAATCCGTCACGGTATTGCAAGAGCACTCCTCGTTGTTGACGAGAGCTACCGTCCCGCTCTCAAGGCTGCAGGTTTCCTGACCCGCGACCCGAGAATGAAAGAGCGTAAGAAATACGGTCTCAAGGCAGCACGTAGAGCTCCTCAGTTCTCTAAGCGTTAATCTTCAAAATACAACTCCCAAGGTTATCCTTGGGAGTTTTTTGTAAGGAGAAAATTAAAATGAAGAATGAAGAAATAATGAAAGAAAAACTGACGGACAAGCAGGTAGAGGACGTAACAGGCGGCACTCTCGGAAGTATAGTTGATGATCTGGGCGCGGATTCACTGGACGTTGTTGATATCGTCCAGGCTGTTGAGACGGAGTTCGGCATCAGAATTCCCGAGTCGGATTTCGGCAAGCTGAGCACTCCCGCCGGCGTCGAGGAATACATAAAGCAAAATCAGAAGTGAGTTGAATAGAAAAACGGGCTGTACAAGGTACAGCCCGTTTTTTATTTACAGGAAAGCTTTGTGCAAAAGGTGCATGGCGGGGAGGACGTCTTTTTCCTCGAGCCAGATGCGCAGAAGTCGGGGCGAGAATGCGGTGCCGAGGACGGTGATGCCCGCATCGTTTAATGCAGCGAGTGCATCATCTTCGGTTTCTGAGTTTACACCGCGACCGACAAGGCTTATTTTGTTTTCCGCTACATCGCGGGTTATGCCGCAGATATTTTCGCCCGAGCTTTCCGTCACAAGACTGCCCTCGCTTTTTACAAAGCTGGACAGCGCCAGTATCTCTACCTTATATTTCATGGCGGCTTCCACAGCGCGGGAGTGCAAAACCTGCGAGCCGCCCTCGGAAAGAAGAAGCATATCGTTATAGTCGATTTTGCTGAGCTTTTTTGCCTCGGGGATGAGCCGCGGGTCGGCGGTATATATGCCGTCTACGTCGGAATAAATCTCGCATCTGTCCGCGCCGAGTGCCGCAGCAAGAGCGACGGCGGTGGTGTCCGAGCCGCCGCGACCGAGAGTCGAAACATCGTCGTTTTCGTTTATGCCCTGAAAACCCGCAACGAGGACAATGCGGCCATTTTCTATTTCGCGCAGGATGCGCTCGGGATGTATGGATAGTATCCGCGCCTCGCCGTGATTGAGGTCGGTTTTAATTCCTGCCTGACGCCCCGAAAGGGATACGCAGTCAAGTCCGAGGGAATGAAGCTGCATTGCCATGAGCGCAACCGAGCTTTGCTCTCCCGTTGAAAGCAGGGCATCAAGCTCGCGCTTCGGCGGTGCTTTGCATAGCTCCGCGGCGGAGGATATAAGCTCATCCGTTGAGTCGCCCCGTGCCGACAGCACTGCGACCACGTCCGCGCTTTTCCGTGCTTCGGCGATTATTTCGGCGACGGCTTTTATTCTTTCGGCATCGGCGACTGAGCTTCCGCCGAATTTCTGTACTACAAGCATTTATCATCACCTATATGTGAAAAAATGAAGCATGGTGTTTACCATGCTTCATTTTATTCAGAACCTGATTATCCTGCCATTATATCGACGGAAATTACACCGCTTACATCACGCAGATTTGAAAGCAGTTCATCCGAGGCGATTGCCATTTGCTCAGTGACTACGGAGATTGTTACAAGCGCAACTCCGTTTGCGGGGATTGACTGGTTTATGGTGAGTATATTTGCTCCCGATGCGGGGAAAATAGAAAGAACCGCCGCCAGTGTGCCCGGCTTGTCGTGGAGCGTTATGTGGAACGTCATAATCGTGTCCCGCTTTAAATCGCGGAACGGCTTTATGGAGTCCTTGTACTTATAAAACGCGCTTCGGCTCAGGTCAACCTTGTCAACGGCTTCCGCAACAGTTCGGGCTTCGCCCGTTTCAAGCAGAGCCTTGGCCTGAGTCACCTTGACAAAAACCTCGGGCAGTGCGTCGGATTCAACAAGATAGTACTTGGGATGTTCGCTTGCCATGACTGTTCCTCCTGAAAAGACTTTTGTCTTTGCATTATATCACGGTGCGCGGACATATGCAAGCGCCACACGGAATCGGGGGTAAAAAGTATGCTTTCGGGAATCATATTCAGCATCGCGGCGGGAATGGCAATGAGCATTCAGGGAGTTATGAATACGCGGCTGGGTGAGGGAATAGGCAACATGGAGGCAAACGCCTTCGTTCAGGGAACGGCTTTTGCCCTCGCTCTCGGCGTTCTGCTGTTTTACCGACAGGGCAGTTTCGCGGAGCTGGGCTCGGTAAACAAACTCTACTGGCTGGGCGGTGCGCTTGGTCTTGTCATCACGCTTACGGTCATGCTGGGGATTAAAAATCTCGGTACGACACTGGCTATATCTATAATTTTAATTTCACAGCTTTTAGTTGCCGCGCTCATTGACGCTCTCGGACTCATGGGCGCGGAGAAGGTCGCATTCGGCTGGACAAAAATTCTCGGTCTTGCCATGATGACGGGCGGCATGCTTGTGTTCAAAGGGTTATAAAGAAACCCCGTGGTTTTCACCACGGGGTTTTTGTTATTCAGTTCAGCGGCTGAAGGCCGAGAAGATTGTGGATTATGCCTGTGTAATATTCATTGAACGATGATACGTTATAGGTCGAATAGAACAGATCCTGGACTCTGCCGGAGTTGGCACCGGTTATCATTCCGACACCGATGATGATGCCGCCCAGAATTACAAGGATAAGAGCCACTATAAGGATGGTTTTCCAGATGTTTTTCACCATTCGGCCCCCCTTACACAGATTTTACGCCCAAGCTTTACGATACCGTTTATGAGCTTCTTGAAGCCTGCGATGATGAGCCAGAAGCCTGTCCACAGAAGCAGTACGCCAAGACCGAATGCTATGAGCGCGGCACCGACAACCAGCATGACGTCTGCCGCAACCGCAATTCCCGAAAGGGAGAAGGTTATAAGCATGACGCCGAACGCCATTACTGCGGCTCCGCCGCCGAGAACGGCAAGCGTGACTGTCGCTGTCAGCAGGAGTAATACGGCTCCGATGGGGATTGCAAAGATGAGATACAGAATCAGAAGCGCGGGGTTTAATTTCTGCTCGGTTTTCTTTTCCTCCTCGGCTTCGTCAAGGAATTTCGTGGTGTAATCGGGGGCTTCGGCGGCAGGCCTTTCGGGGAATGCCGCTTTTTCTGCGGGCTTTGCCTCTTCTTCGGCTTTTTCTGTCTCTTCGAGTTCGGCTTCCAGATTAACGGTCACGAATTCGGCTTCCTCGTCCTTTTCTTCAGCCGCGGTTTCTTCCTCGGTTTCTGCTTCCTCGACGGGAGCTTCTTCGGGTTCCTCTTCGGACTCAGCTTCTTCGGATTCTGCCTTTTCTTCGGAGTCCTCGCTTTCCTCTTCGGCGGGAGCTTCTTCTACCTCGACAGGGGCTTCATCCTCGACGGGCTCTTCCTCGCCTTCGGACTTTTCCTCTTCTTCTGCTTCGGCGCTTTCTTCTTCAGCTTCGGGAGCAGGAGCTTCCTCGGGCTCAGCCTCGGTCTCCTCGCCGTCTGTGTGCTCAAACCTGAAGGTTTCGGTTTCGATAATGGAAGGAGTTTCGTCGTCATCGTCATCGAGCTCGACCGTTATTGTGACGGTTTCCGTGGTTTCCACGGTCTCGGTTACTATCTCGATCTCGGGAGTTTCCTCTTCTTCCTTGAAGAACATGGGGACATACTCCTCGCCGCGCTCGGCCGCCATCTCGCGGCGGATTTCCTCGATTATATCAACGTAAGAGTCGGAGTAATCGGGTTCCTCCTCGACTTCGGGCTCAGGCTGGGCAGCCTTTTCGGGAGCTTCGCCGTCAGCCTCGGGACGGACGGGGGTTATGGGTCTGAACTGACTCTCATCGGGCTTTTCATAGACGACGGGAGCCTCTTCTTCTTTTGAATCGATATCAACGGAGAGCTTGCGCTCTTCGCGGCTGTATGTACGCGAGATTGTTACTGCCAGCTTTGTGGGTGAGCCGAATTCATCGAGGAGAGCCTGCTCGTCCTCTGCGCTATCCAGCAGTTCATTATAATGCTGAAGAATCTCGTCCCTGTCTTCTTTGAACATAAAGGTCAGGAGCTTCGACAACTCAGCCATATAACGCTGTCTGTCCATGTGCACCTCCACGTAGATTTGAAAACTAACAATTGATTAACATAAATATTATATTTCAACTTGCCTTTTCGGTCAAGTTTTATTTGTGAGCCTTGACATCGGGGGATTATTCTTATAAACTGATTTGGTTAAATATACATTGGGGGAGGGTCCCTCGATGAAAGGAGATATAATCCATGGCAAAAGATAAAAAAGTTGAACAGATAACCGATATGGAGCAGGATTTCGCTCAGTGGTTTACCGACGTTTGCACCAAGGCGGAGCTCGTCGATTATTCCGGCGTTAAGGGCCTTTTCATCCTGCGTCCCTATGGCTACGCAATCTGGGAGAACATCCAGAATGTTCTTGACAAAATGTTTAAGGACGGCGGTCACGAAAACGTTTCCATGCCTCTGCTTATCCCCGAAAGCCTTCTCCAGAAGGAAAAGGACCACGTCGAGGGCTTTGCTCCCGAGTGCGCATGGGTAACCGTCGGCGGCAGTGAGGAGCTCACCGAGCGCCTTTGCATCCGTCCAACCTCCGAAACCCTTTTCTGCGACCATTGGAGCCATACCGTTCATTCATGGCGCGACCTGCCCATGCTGTATAACCAGTGGTGCTCCGTTCTCCGCTGGGAGAAAACCACCCGTCCCTTCCTCCGCGGCAGAGAATTCCTCTGGCAGGAGGGTCACACCCTCCACGCAACCGAGGAAGAGGCACGTAAGGAAACCCTGCAGCAGCTCGAGGTTTATGCTGACCTCTGCGAGAACTACCTCGCAATGCCCGTTATCCGCGGCAACAAGACCGACAAGGAAAAGTTCGCAGGCGCGGTCAACACCTACACCATCGAGTGCATGATGCATGACCACAAGGCTCTCCAGTCCGGCACCAGCCACTATTTCGGCACCGGCTTTGCAGAGCAGTTTGATATAACCTTCTCCGACAAGGATAACAAGCTCAAGCATCCCCACCAGACCTCCTGGGGTCTGTCCACCCGCGTTATCGGCGGCATCATCATGACCCACGGCGACAACAACGGTCTTGTTCTGCCCCCGAAAATCGCTCCCATTCAGGTCATCGTCGTTCCCGTTGCACAGCATAAGGAGGGCGTTACCGAGAAGGCAACCGAGCTTTACGAGGCAATCAAGGCGGCAGGTGTCCGCGCGAAGATTGACCTCAGCGACAACAGCCTCGGCTGGAAGTGCGCACAGTATGAGATGAAGGGCGTTCCTCTCCGCATCGAGATTGGCCCCCGCGACATCGAAAACAACGTCTGCATGGCAGTCCGCCGCGACAACGGCGAGAAGATTTCCGTTTCCCTCGACGAGATTGCAGGCAAGATTCACGAGCTTCTCGACGACGTTCAGCAGGGTCTGTTCGACAAGGCGAAGAAGAACCTTGACGAGCATATCTTCGAGGCTCATTCCCTCCCAGAGGCAAAAGCAATTCAGGAGGAAAAGGGCGGCTTCATCAAGACCATGTGGTGCGGCGAGCTCGAGTGCGAGATGAAGATGAAAGAGGTCGCAGGCATGACCTCTCGCTGCATCCCCTTTGCGCAGGAGGATCTGGGCGATACCTGTCCCATCTGCGGCAAGAAAGCAAAGCACATGATTTACTGGGGCGTTGCATACTAAAAGAAAATAAGAAAAGACCTTCCGTGAGGAAGGTCTTTTTTATTTCAGTTCTTTTTTTATCCCGTCGGCGATTTTGTGGAGCTCGTCGAGGGTTTCCACGTGGACAAGCTGCTGCTTAAAGTAACCTGCGTGGGCGACACCCTTGAGATACCACGGAATCTGATGTCTTGCCTCTAAGCAGGCAAGGCGCTCGCCGAAGCGCTCTGCGTACATTTCCGTCTGCCTTACCGCGAGGTCAATGCGCCCGGCAAGAGGGGGAAGCGGGGGAACATCTTCGCCTGCGATGAGGGCGTTCGCCTGCGGGAAAATCCACGGGTTGCCGAAGCTTCCGCGACCGACCATGCACAAATCACAGCCCGTGTAGCGCAGGATGTGCTCCGCGTCCTCAGCGGAAAAGATATCGCCGTTTGCTGTGACGGGGATTGACACCGCGCGTTTTACATCGCGGATTATATCCCAGTCGGCTTTGCCGGCATACATCTGCGCTCTTGTTCTGCCGTGGACAGCGATTGCGGCGGCGCCTGCCTGCTCCACAATCTTCGCAAACTCCACGGCGTTTACATTGCCGCCGTCAAAGCCCTTGCGGAACTTGACCGTTACGGGAACGCCTGCGGTTTTCACAACGCTCTCCACAATTTTGCCCGCAAGCTCGGGGTCACGCATGAGGGATGAGCCGTCGCCGCTTTTTACAATCTTGCCCACGGGACAGCCCATGTTGATATCCAATATCTGCGCACCCGAATACTCGATTGCCATGGGTGCGGCCTCCGCCATAACCTCGGGCTCGTGTCCGAAAATCTGCGCCGCCGAGGGACGGCAGACCTCGGGGTTATGGAGCAGGGAACGGGTCTTTTCGTCCTTATACACCAGCGCCTTTGCGCTTACCATTTCCGTTGTGGTCATGGCGGCACCCATCTCCGTGCAGATTACGCGGAATGCGAAGTCCGATACTCCCGCCATGGGAGCTAAGGTCACGCGGCTATTCAGTTCTACATCGCCAATTTTCACCATATCATGTCAAGCCCTACGGGGCAGTGGTCCGAGCCCGTGATTTCGGGCAGTATGTATGCTTCCTTAATGTTCTCGCGGAGTCTATTGGACACCACGAAATAGTCAATGCGCCAACCCACGTTCCGCTCTCTTGCGGCGGCGCGGTAGCTCCACCATGA
>JAZLFI010000236.1:0-1219 GCA_045615725.1 Oscillospiraceae bacterium | reverse complement strand
GAGCGGCTTGAGCTTGACAGAGTGTGCATTTATCTGGTCGATAACGAGTTTTACTACGGTGATAAGATTTACAAGGGTGGCTGGGAGGAAGGCGAGCAGTATGCATTCTTCTGCCGCGCCGTGTTGGATGCCCTGCCCAATCTGGGCTTTGAGCCCGACATCGTTCACTGCAACGACTGGCACACCGCCATGCTCCCCCTGCTTGCAAAAACCCAGTACGCAGGCGGCATGCAATCAAAGCTAAAATGGCTTCTCACCATTCACAACATCGCGTATCAGGGCAAATTCGGCTTTGACTATGTTCAGGATTTGCTGGGCGTTGACGAGAAATACTACACTCCCGAGTTCATGGAGCTTGACGGCTGTGCAAACTTCCTCAAGGCAGGCTGTGTCTTTGCCGACCGCATAAACACGGTTAGCCCCACCTACTCCGAGGAGATTAAATCCGCCTACTTCGGCGAGGGACTCGAGGGCATACTCTCTGCCCGTTCACACGAGCTTTGCGGCATCATAAACGGCATTGACGTCAAGAGCTTTAACCCCCACGGCGATGAGCTCATCCCCGCGAGATATGACAAGGGTCACCTCGGCGGCAAGAAGAAATGCAAGGCCGAGCTCCAGCAGAGCATGGGACTCGAAGTCCGCGAGGATGTTCCCCTCTTTGCCATGGTAACCCGCATGACCGAGCAGAAGGGCTTTGACCTTGTCATGCGCATGCTCGACGAGCTTATGGGTAATAACGACATGCAGTTTATGCTTCTCGGCTCGGGCGATAAGAAATACGAGGCCTTCATGCGCGAGGCCGAAAGCCGCTATCCCGGCAGACTCTGCGCATACATCGGATACAATGAAGCCCTGTCCCATAAGGTTTACGCAGGCAGTGACTTCTACCTCATGCCCTCCCGCTTTGAACCCTGCGGTCTTTCCCAGATGATAGCCATGCGCTACGGCTCAATTCCAATCGTCCGTGAAACCGGCGGACTTAAGGACTCCGTTTTGCCCTATAACAAATTCACAGGCGAGGGTACGGGCTTTTCCTTTGCCGACTTCAATGCCCATGAGATGAAGGATGCCGTTATGCTTGCTCTCGACTGCTACCGCAAGCCCGAGGTCATGGCAGGCTTAGTGCGCAGTGCAATGGAGGCGGACTTCAGCTTTAATAAATCCGCAGAGGAATATGCGAGGCTCTATATATGTCTGCTTTAAAACGCAAGGTGCT
>JAZLFI010000235.1:0-22033 GCA_045615725.1 Oscillospiraceae bacterium | reverse complement strand
AAACATGCCTCTGACCCCCGGCGCAATCAATGCAGTCCGCGGCGCAGGCCTCCTCTACACCCCCGGCAAGGCATCCAACGCAGGCGGCGTTGCTACCTCCGGTCTCGAGATGTCCCAGAACTCCATGCGTTACAGCTGGACCTTCGAAGAAGTTGACGAGAAGCTTCACGGCATCATGAAGAGCATCTTCCAGGCTTGCCTGAAGGCATCCGAAGAATGCGGCTGCCCCGGCGACATGATGCTCGGCGCAAACGTTGCAGGCTTCCTGAAGGTTGCTGAAGCAATGATGGCTCAGGGTGTTGTCTGATTTAAGATAACTCCTCAGCTTAGCTGATATAAGTTAATTAATGGTGCAGTTTAGAAATAAGCTGCACCATTTTCATTTAGGCGGTTTCATTCTATACGTCTTGAACATGGTAAAATTCTTTGCTATAATACTTTTGCATTCAATTTTTGTTTTAGGTGCTTATTATGGACAATCATGAAAACCTGAAAAAAATTCAGGATATAGAAAGAAATATTCTCCGCGAATTTATCCGCATTTGTGATAAATACAATCTGCATTACTTTCTGGTCGAGGGTTCATTATTAGGCGCCGTCCGCCATAAGGGCATGATTCCATGGGACGACGATATAGACGTTGCTCTCTATCGGGAGGATTACGAAGTGTTCATGAGCGTTGTTCGTGATGAACTTGAAGAATGCTTTGAATGCCAGAGCTGGCGCTGGGACAACGACTGTATTGAATGCATCACCAAGATTATTGATAAGCGTCACACGGTTCGCTCTTGTGCCAAATCCGAAGCTTTTGATACAAACGTATGGATTGACGTGTTCGTAATTGACGGCATGCCATCGGGAAAGCTCAAGAAAAAACTGCACCGCTTCCGTTTGCTGAGGAAAAAGCTGCGCGTTATGTGGTCCGATATTGACCACTACGTCACCAACAGGAAGCGTCCTAAATTTGAGGAAATTTTAATCAGGCTTGCAAGAGCTTTACATACAGATAAGATTATTAACACAAACCGTGCGCTGAAAGCTTTGGATAAGGCCATGGCAAAAGTGAAGCTTTGCAGTGACGGGGATACGGTTAATTTCTTGAGCGAATACCGCTTTGCAACCGAATGCAAAGCATCCGTCTACGGCAACGGCAGTGCGGTGGAGTTTGACGGCATGTCCGTGATGATACCCGATTCACCGGCTGTATTGCTGGAGCAGGAATATGGAGACTATATGGCACTGCCGCCTGAGGAAAACAGATACAAACACCAACTTGAACTCATTATGTAGTATGGCATTGTTTTTGGGAGAATAAGAATGAGACACGATTATTTGGACGAGCACCAGCTCATCGCCGTTGATGCTCTGTGCGAACTAAAGCGCATTTGCGATAAGCACGGCATTAAATTCTATCTGCTTGCAGGCACCACTCTCGGCGCTGTTCGTCATGGTGGAATGATTCCCTGGGACGACGATGTGGATGTCGGTTTTCTGCCTGAGGAACTGGACAAGCTGAAAGCCGTTCTTGCTGATGAACTGGACCCTCGCTTTGAATATGCCTCCTATGAAACCGAATACCACTTTCCTCGCATGTTCGGCAAAATCCTTTACGAGCGCAGGAGCTGCGTTGATTTGTTCCTCATTGCCCGCTGGACTACCAACGATATTCGCGGTAACTGGCGCTGGCAGGTTAACAGATTTACCATAGAAGGATACTACCATTCCATTCATTATAAGAAAGTTAAGAAGCCTAAGTTCGCTGAAGTCGAAGCTCAGCCCGCATCTGATACTGCCGTTCCTGCATCGGAGGGCAGCCAGTCAGAAGCGGTTCAGAAAGCACCGCCCGCCCCCCTTGTTAAAAGACTAAAGAAGCGCATCAAACGTGTTATTAAAAAGTCTCTGAAATTTATCAGACGCATGGTTTATTGCGCAATGCCTTTTATGAAGCCTGAGCAATATATTGCAAAGGCTCACAAAAATGAGCATTTCTTCGAAACTCATGGCGGCGATTGCTATGTAAATCTTTACAGTGTTTACGGGATGAAAAAGGAGCGCCTGCTTTCCAAATGGGTTGAAAATCCCTCTACGGTGGAGTTTGAGGGTGAAACCTACCAGACAATGGGTTATCTTGACGAATACCTGACCCATCTGTACGGCAACTACATGGAGCTTCCGCCTGCGAACAAGCGCATCCGCTCACTGCACGGCGAGGTATATCCCAAACGGGAAGAAAAATAACTCTTAAATAAAAAACGGATTCAGCAATTGCTGAATCCGTTTTTTCATTATCTCGGGTTTTGGTTTATATACGCGCTGAAAAGCGCAACGTCTTCACTTCTGATTATTTTAATATTGCTCAGATTTCCTTCAAAGAAATTCGGTGTCATACCAAGCTTATACATAAACATGCTGCAGCAGCTTTCGGAAAACCTGTGTCCCTTAGCTTCAGCTTTTTTGAAAAGTGCCGCAAGCTCTTCATATTTATACGCCTCAGGAGATTGTGCCTCTACCAGATGATTTCTGTCTATGTACTTAATAAGGTCGCCGTTAACCAGAAACTGCAGATGTTCAGACATATATCCGCAGGTAACGGCTGAGCCTTTTTCGCTGTATTCGAGCAAAAGTCTTGATATATTCTCAACTGTCACTAACGGTCTTGTTGATTCCTGAAAAATAATTGTATCCGATTTATCGCACACACCGCCAAGATAATCCACTGCGCTCTTCACGGAAAGGATGCCAGTTTCGCCTGCAGGCAGGATTTTTCTCAGCTTGGTTATACCGAACTGCTGTGCATATGAGGCAACGATATCCTCCCAGCCTTTTATGCACACAACATAGATTTCGTTTATTTCGGGGTGCATCTGATATGCTTCCATCGAATAGATAATAACCGGCTTGCCGTAGACGGTTATAAACTGATTGGGTATGTTCTGGAGATTTCGTGTTGATTTACCGCCGGCAAGGATTACGGCAATATTCTTATGCCCGCTCTGCTGAACAGATGCAGCTTCCTGCAAGCTTGTCACTGTTGAGCCTGAAACCAAAGCCTCAACAGTTGTGTTCAGCACCTTTGCAAACATGGAAAGCTTTTTCGTCGAAACCCCGTTTTCGCCCGACTCTATCTTGGCAATAGTTGATTTTGAGCTGTAACCCAAAGCTTCCGCAAGCTCTTGCTGAGACATTTTAAGCTCATATCTTCTTCGTTTTATATTCGTTCCTATGCTCATATGCTTCTCTTCTTTCGCAATTATATATGAAGTATTATAAATCAACCTCTGATGATTTTCAAGCGAAAAGTTGATTTTTTATATTTTAGTGCTATAATACCGACATATTCCAACGCAATAACACTAAAAACCCAGTGTCAATATAACGGAGGTTAAAATGAAAGCTTTAATTCTAAATTCAGGACTCGGGCACAGAATGGGTGTTCTCACTTCCGAGCATCCCAAGTGCATGACTGAAATTTCGGAAAAGGATACCATCCTCAGCCGTCAGCTCAGACTTATTGCAAGAGCCGGAATTACCGAGGTTGTAATGACAACAGGTTATTTTGACGATGTTCTCATAAACTACTGCAAAAGTCTTAATCTTCCCCTGCATATCACTTTTGTTAATAATCCTCTTTACGCAGAAACCAACTACATCTACTCTATCTACTGCGCAAAGGATAATCTCAAGGATGAAGATATTGTTCTTATGCACGGAGACCTTGTATTTGAAGAGTCCGTTCTTGAAGACCTTATTGCCTGTGAAAACAGCTGCATGAAAGTCAGCTCTACCCTGCCCCTCCCCGAAAAGGACTTCAAGTCTGTCGTTCGCGACGGCAGAGTTTACAAGGTCGGCGTTGAATTTTTTAACGACGCGATGGAATCTCAGGCTCTTTACAAGCTCAACAAAAACGAATGGAATCAGTGGCTCGGAAAGATTTGCGAATACTGCGAAAGCGATAACAGAAAATGCTATGCGGAAGTAGCATTCAATGAAATTTCCGAGGAATGCGCTATCTATGCGTATGATGTAGAAAACCGCCTGTGCTCTGAGATTGACACCCCCGAGGATCTTGCAGTTGTGAAAAATAAGCTGCATGAAATTGAAAACCGCACCGTTTATATGTGCTTCTCAACCGATATGGTTCACTCCGGCCACATTGCCATCATAAGAAAGGCGGAAAAGCTGGGCAAGGTTATAATCGGCGTTCTCTCCGACAAGGCGGTTGCATCATACAAAAGATATCCTCTTATGCCCTTTGAAGAAAGAAAATCCATTTTTGAAAACATCAGCGGTATATATAAGGTAGTTGAACAGACTGACCTCAGCTATGCCGAGAATATCAGAAAATACCGCCCGACCTACATAGTACACGGCGATGACTGGAAAGAGGGTTTCCAGAAGCCCATCCGCGACGAGGTGGTTACAGTTCTTGCCGAGTACGGCGGTCAGCTTGTTGAGTATCCTTATTCCAGGGATGACAAATACGAGGATATCGAGAAGCGTTATCAGGCTCAGTTATCCATGCCCGATGTCAGACGCGGCAGGCTCCAGAAAATGCTCAACATGAAAGGTCTTGTAACCGCAATGGAAGCCCACAGCGGTATCACCGGACTGATTGTCGAAAAAACAACGGTCCTTAAAGAGGGCAAGACTTATCAGTTCGATGCAATGTGGATTTCATCTCTTTGCGATTCAACCGCAAAGGGCAAGCCCGATATTGAGCTTGTGGACATGACCAGCCGTTTCCGCACAATAGACGATATCTGCGAAGTAACAACAAAGCCCATCATCTTCGACGGCGACACCGGCGGTCTTACCGAGCATTTCATTTACACCGTCCGTTCTCTTGAGAGAATGGGCGTGTCCATGGTAATCATCGAAGACAAAACCGGTCTCAAGAAAAACAGTCTTTTCGGAACTGAAGTTAAACAGACTCAGGACAGCATTGAAAACTTCTGCGCAAAAATCACCGCGGGCAAAATGGCTCAGAAAACGAAAGACTTTATGATTTGCGCAAGAATCGAGAGTCTTATTCTCGAGCAGGGCATGGAAGATGCACTCAACAGAGCTTTTGCCTACGTTAAAGCCGGTGCGGATGCGATCATGATTCACAGCAGAAAAAAGGATCCTTCCGAAATCTTCGAGTTTGTTGAAAAATTCAGAAGCGAAAACGCCTCAACTCCCATCGTAGTTGTTCCCACCTCCTTCAACACCGTAACGGAGGACGAATTCAAGGCTCGCGGCGTCAACATCGTAATCTACGCAAACCAGCTTACGAGAACAGGCTTCCCCGCCATGCAGAATGCCGCAAAGCTCATTCTTGAAAACCGGAGAGCAAAGGAATGTGATGATATCTGCATGTCCATAAAGGACATTATCACTCTTATTCCGGAGGAATAACAATGAGCCAGACTATTATTAAAGGAATTGACGGTTTAAACGAAATCATAGACGGCAAGAGCTTTCTTTTGGTTTCCACCGGTCTTTCCAGATATCCGGAGTTAAGCAAGGTAATTGACAGCCACCCCCACGCCTGCTTTTCCGAATTCACCTCCAATCCCTTATATGAACAGGTTTGCGAGGGAATAAGGATTTTTAACGCAGAGGCATGCGAGCTCATTGTTGCTGTCGGCGGAGGCAGTGCAATCGACGTTGCTAAGTGCATTAAACTATATTGTAAGATGAACCCTGAGGAAAACTATCTCCGTCAGGAAGCGGTTGATACCGGAATACCTCTCGTGGCAATTCCCACGACTGCCGGAACAGGCAGTGAATCCACAAGGCACGCCGTAATCTACTATGGCGGAGTAAAGCAGTCCGTATCCCATCCCTCAATCGTTCCCGATTATGCGATTTTAGAGTCTTCCGTATTAAAGACACTGCCCGTATATCAGAAAAAATGCACCATGCTGGATGCACTGTGTCAGGCGATAGAGTCATGGTGGTCAGTAAACAGCACCGACGAAAGCGTCGGATACAGTAAAGCCGCGATTGAGCTTATTAAGGAAAACTGGCAAGCATACATAAACGAAAACAGCGCGTCTGCCGCTGAAAGGATAATGGAGGCGGCAAACCTCGCCGGCAGAGCAATCAATATTACCGCAACAACTGCAGCCCATGCCATGAGCTATAAAATCACCTCGCTCTACCGCCTTCCCCACGGTCACGCGGTTGCCGTCTGCATGAGAGAGGTATGGAGCTACATGCTTTCACACACCTGCGACTGCATTGATGTGCGCGGCAATGAGCATCTTGAGAATGTTTTTAAATCGCTGCCGGTTGATATCAGCTGGTTTATGATGCTCATGGACGAGCTTCAAATGGAGTGTCCCGAGTCGGAAAGCAAAGAAAACGATGTTGAGCTTCTGGCATCCTCGGTCAATCCCACAAGGCTTAAAAACAACCCAGTAGAGTTAAGCAAAGAAGTTTTGCTGTCAATGTATGAGAGGATAGTTAAATGAAAGTTGAAAGCTTAGTAAAAATAATCGGTTCGGAATTCTATACCGGCGTTCCCGATTCACAGCTCAAGGCGCTGTGCAATTATCTGATGAACACCTACGGTATTGATGAGCATCACCACATGATTGCCGCAAACGAGGGTAACTGCACAGCTCTTGCGGCAGGTTATCATCTGGCAACAGGTAAAGTTCCCGTTGTTTATATGCAGAACAGCGGCGAGGGCAATATTATAAATCCCGTCGCCTCCCTTCTTAACGATAAGGTTTACGCCATTCCCGTTGTTTTCATTATCGGCTGGCGCGGTGAGCCCGGCGTTCACGACGAGCCTCAGCACATTTATCAGGGCGAAGTCACCGTAAAGCTCCTTGAGGACATGGGAATACAGAGCTTCGTTATCGGCAAGGAAACAAGCGACGAAGAAGTTGAAAGCGTCATGGAAGAGTTCAGAAAAGCTCTTGCCGAAGGCATGGACGTCGCTTTCGTAATCAGAAAAGGCGCACTTTCATACGATGAGAAAGTCGTTTACGAAAACGACAATACAATGCTGAGAGAAGACATTGTCAAGCACATCGTAAATGTCACCGGAAACGACCCCATCGTCTGCACTACGGGCAAGGCAAGCCGCGAGCTGTTTGAGACCAGAGTCGCAAACGGTCAGGGGCATGGATGCGATTTTCTAACCGTCGGCTCAATGGGTCACAGCTCTTCAATCGCGCTCGGTATAGCCGTGAACAAGCCCGACACCAAGGTATGGTGCATTGACGGCGACGGCGCTGTTCTTATGCACATGGGCTCCATGGCAGTTCTCGGAGCAAACAAGCCCGCAAATATGGTCCATATTATCATCAATAATGGCGCACATGAAACAGTCGGCGGTATGCCCACTGTTGCCTCCGATATTGACTTTGTCGGTATTGCAAAGGCATGCGGTTACCCCAACGCAGTTAGTGCTGCATCCTTTGACGCTCTGGACAGTGCGTTGAAAGAAGCCAAGAGCAAAAATGAACTCAGTTTAATTGAAGTTAAGTGTGCAATCGGCGCTCGAGACGATTTGGGCAGACCCACAACCACCGCACTCCAGAACAAACAGAGTTTCATGGAACATCTGAGCAAAATCTGATATATAAAGATTAAATGATGCCTGTAATTGCAGGCATCATTTTTGCTATTGTATTAAAAATCAACTCTTGGTGATATTTCGGAGAATTAGTTGATTTGATTTATTCTCCCTGCTATAATTCAAAATTGGTGTGCATATACAAAATTCGACGTATTTTTTAAGTATATTCTCAATTACAGAAGGTGTAAAAATGAAAGCATTAATCCTCAACTCCGGTCTCGGTCACAGAATGGGTGTCCTGACTTCCGAGCATCCCAAGTGCATGACTGACATCCCCGGAAACGAAACCATACTCAGCCGCCAGCTCAGACTACTTGCGAACACCGACATTAAGGACGTTGTTATCACCACCGGTTACTTTGACCAGGTTCTCGTTGATTACTGCGAATCTCTCAATCTTCCCCTTAACATCAGCTTTGTCAAGAACCCGCTCTTTGACAAGACCAACTACATCTACTCCATTTACTGCGCAAGAGAAGAGCTCAAGGGCGAAGATATCATTCTCATGCACGGCGACCTCGTATTTGAGCAGTCCGTTCTTAAGGACATCATAGCATGTGAGAACAGCTGCATGAAGGTCAGCTCCACCCTGCCCCTGCCCGAAAAGGACTTCAAGTCCGTCGTTCGCAACGGCAGAGTATACAGTGTCGGCGTTCAGTTTTTTGATGAGGCCATGGAGTCTCAGGCTCTTTACAAGCTGAACAAGGAAGAATGGGCCAAGTGGCTCGACAAGATCTGCGAATACTGCGAGAGCGATAACACCAGCTGTTACGCAGAAGTCGCATTCAATGAAATTTCCGAGGATTGCGCAATTTACGCATACGACGTAAAGGACCGTCTCTGCTCCGAAATCGATAACCCCGACGACCTTGCAAACGTATCTGCAAGACTTCGGAAGATTGAAAATATTGATGACTGAAAAAATCTAATATAGAGAGGATTTCGTATGGAAACTGAAAATTTACAGTTCGGCTATAACAATGCCGAATACAGCAAATTCAAAAAGCATGGCTGGATTTACCTGATCATGTTCTCCCTGCTCTACTGTTCCCTGTATTGCACAAGAAATAACCTTGCAAGCGCAGCCCCCGTTATGATGAGCGAGATGGGCTGGAGCGCGTCTGACATCGGCATTCTGACAGGCACCCTGTTCTGGACCTACGGCATCGGCCAGCTTATCAACGGACGTCTTTCCGAAATCGTTGGACCTTTTAAGTTCCTCATTTTCGCCATTGTATTCTCCGTTGCATCCAACATTCTCCTCGGATTCCAGTCCTCAATCTGGATTATGGCAATTCTCTGGGGTATCAACGGTTACTTCCAGTCTATGGGTTGGACTCCCGGTATTGCAACCCTCACCAAGTGGTGGCCCGGCAGCACCAGAGGCTTCGCAACCGGTTTTGCTCACGCATTCTCCGGCTTCGGCGGTGCTGTTGCACAGCTGGCAGTCGTATTTGCATTCCTCGTTGCTCCCAAGTGGGGTTGGAGAGCTGCATTCTTCGTGCCAGCAGCATTCCCCACTATAATGCTTATTCTCTTCCTCATCTTTGCAAAACAGTCCCCTGCAAAGATAGGCCTTAAGGAGTATGAAGAAGAAGACCCCGAAAAGGCTGCTCAGGAAGCAGAAATGCAGAAAATTCTCGAAACCAAGGGTAAGCTTTATCCTTACAAATACGTTATCTCCAACAAACAGTTCATCGTCTGGATGGTTGTTGCATTCGCAACAGGTATTGCACGTTACGGCCTTATCAACTGGGTTCCCCTGTACTTCAATCAGGAATTCAATATTGACGTAACCGACGGTCTTATCCAGTCCCTCGTTCTTCCTGTCGGCATGGGTGTCGGCACCTTCATTCTTCCCTGGATGACCGACCTTTTCTGGAAGGGCAACCGCCTTGCACATGTAATTATCAGCTCCGCTGTCGGCGCTATCGCAGTATATATATTCTTCCTGCTTGACCCGACAATTCCCAGCCAGTTTGTTTTCATCGAAATTCTCCTGTTCATAGCTGGCTTCTGCATCTACGCAATCAACGGTGTTGCATGGGCTTACGCAACCGATATCGGCGGCCGCGTATTCTCCGGCACCTCAGCAGGTATTCTCAATTTCTCCGCATACATGGGCAGCGCAGTTCAGGCCGTTGTTTACGGTTTCCTGCTCAACAACGGCGGTTGGAATATCGTCTTTATCTCCATCGCACTGTTCTGTGCTCTTATTACAGTTCTTGGTATTCTTAGTGTTAAGAAGAAACCTGTCACTCAATAAAAGGAGCAAATTCATCAATGGAAAAAACTGAAGTAGGGCTAAAGAAAGAATTAAGCCCGACCCACGTATGGGCTATTGCTTTCGGATGTATTATCGGATGGGGTTCATTCATAAACCCCGGCAAGAAGTTCCTGCCGAATTCCGGCGTCTACGGAACAGCTATCGCAATGGTACTGGGCGCACTTGTCATGGTAATCATTGCATTCAGCTATGCCTACATGGTTCCGAAATATCCGAAAGCCGGCGGCGAATTTACCTTTACAAAAAACTGTTTCGGAAAAACCGCCGCTTATATCTGCGGATGGTTTCTTGTAGCGGCTTATCTTACCAATGTTCCGATGAACTCCACGGCAATCGGACTTATTGTTGACGGGCTCGACGGTACGGCAGATATTTTGAAATTCGGATTCCATTATCAGATTGCAGGATTTGATGTCTGGATGGGTGAGATGATTCTCGCCATGGGTATCCTTATTCTGTTTGGTCTGTTTAATATCTGGGGCGTTGAGAAAGCCGGATTTATTCAGACCGTTCTTGCGGCATTACTCGCAATTTGTGCATTTACGCTTTGCGTTGCCGGACTTGTTTCCGCCAAGGCAACAGGCATCAATATGGAGCCGGTTTGGGGCTTTGATAAGGCTGCCGCCATGGCTTCTGATGCCACAAGCGCAAATATCGGAGAGTTTGCACACCGTGGGACAGGCGGTGTCCTCTCCGCCATTCTTGCCACCTTCGCGATTGCACCGTGGGCATTCGTAGGATTTGATACGATTCCGCAGGCGGCGGAAGAGTTCAAGTTCTCCCATAAAAAGGTCATGGCCATTATGGTTATCGCTATTGCTTTCGGTTGCTTCGTCTATGTATCAAACAACACAGTAGCTGCCGCAGCTCTTCAGAACTGGCCTGACCGTGTTATGGCGGGTGAATGGGTGCTTCTGGTTGCTGCCGAAGAGCTCCTCGGAACTTTCGGTAAAGTCTTAATCGGTGTCGGTGTATCTTGCGCAGTTCTTTCCGGTATCATGGGTTTCTATCTTGCTTCCTCAAGACTTATGTACTCCATGAGCCGCGACGGTTTCCTGCCTGAATGGTTCGGAAAACTGGATGAAAAGCATCAGACTCCGAAAAATGCAATGATTTTCTGCATTATCGTTTCCCTCTCCGGCCCCATTCTCGGTCGTGAAGCTCTGGGCTGGTTCGTTGATATGAGTGCAATCGGCGCATCTATCGGATATCTTTTTACAAGCGCCGCAACTATTGTCACTCTGAATAAGGACGGAGACGGAAGCGGATTCACCAAAGCGATGGCTATTGCAGGTGTAATCTTCTCTGTAATCTTTATTGTTCTCCAGCTCGTTCCCATTCCCGGTCTGAGCGGAGTTCACTTCGGAAAAGAATCCTATATCATGCTGATTGTATGGATTGTCATTGGCGCAGTCTTCTACCTCAAGCAGAAGGAAAACTTCAGACTCGATTAATCAGATAAAAAAAGAGAGTGTCTTTGACACTCTCTTTTTTATTTTGCTTTTGATTCCTGCTTCATGAAGTATAGCAGATAGCCCATAAACAGCCAGAACGTTACGGCTCCGTAAGTATTGATAAAGAATATCTCCGGCTGCAACAGCGCTGAGAACGCAACCACAAACACCGAGCCGAGCAATACAATCACCTTGACATCATACGGCTGTTTCCTTTTCGCTTTTATATACAAGCAGCATTCACGGGCATAGTTTATGAAGAATGCCGCCATGACGGCCGTTCCCGCAATTCCCGTGCAGACGAAAATCGCCAGCCAGCCGTTATGGGTTTCATCATATCCTCTCTTTACAAGGTAATTCATCGGCTCATTAACTCTGAGGTAAGACATGAGGTTTCTGGGAGATAGTCCAAAAATCCTATGGTCTTTTGAAACATGGATGTAGTTGCTCCATATTCTGAACCTGTTATTGCTGATATTATCGTCGGTAACATCGGGGCGTTCTATGGAAATTCTCTCGGCCTCTTTCAGCTTTGCCGCCCTGATTTTCTTCATCTTGTCGTATTCCTCTTCAGACTGGAACATGCTGATTACGTAATTGCAGCCCTCTGCCATTCTCGGCAGTGTCTGCTTTACAACAAAGATTACGGCGAGGCTCAGGGCAACGGCTATAACGCCGCCGAGCAGGGATTTAAGAACAACCTTTATCTGCTCATTGCCCAGCTCCTTATTTCTTATGCACAGCAGACCGACAATGAACGCGAGCATAAGGCCGCCGTATTTTGCCGTTCTCGAACCGGAAAGGACAATGTATATTATCTGAAGCACTATATTTGCATAACAGTAAGCTCTTTTAAACTTCTTTGTCTCGCTTTTAAGGAACATCCAGCAGAAGAGTATAACCATCAGCGATGTAACTGCCGCAAAGTTCGGATCGGTAAACACGCCGAACAGTCTTGCTTCAACGAAGCCCTGACGTCTGGGGAAATCGTCAAAGGGTGCGACATAGCCTATCTGAATAAGAAACTCGCCGATAGATACAAGCACTCCGACAAACCACACTGCCGCGGTAATCTTCATAATCTTTGTCAGCGTGGAGTCGATTTCGCTTCCGTCTCTGACATTAACAATGGAAAACAGAACGAAAAACTGGATTGCCGTCCATACAAGCGTTTTCACGTTGCTGATTATTCCGTACTTCATATTTAATACGGACGATATTGCGCAGACCACGCAGAAAAGCAGAAGTATTATGTTCTCGCGGCTTCTGAACATGGTGAAGTGCATCAGGAAGTCAATCAGAAGAATGACTGCACCCGCAATCGCAAGTGCGCTGTAAATCACCGAATTGACGCCCAGCGTTATGAGATTTACAAAGGGCACTATTCTTGCAATCAACACATAGCTCACATATAGCAGAATATATATTTCTTTAATTTTTCTAAACGGTTCTTCATATTTTGCTAAACTCTTCATTTTATTCTCCGATTAGACTAATCCATTGTTTTACGATTTCTTCTTTGGAAAATTTGCTGATATTTCCGTAGGCATTTTCCGAAAGCTTAATTCTGTGGCTTTCATCGGACATGCAAAGCTCAAGCTTTGCGTATAAATCCTCCATGTCATCAAGCGCGACAAGATACCCGTCTTCCCCGTTTTGAATGATATCACTCGGACCCATCAGACAGTCAAAGCTGATGTTGGGTATTCTCTTCGCCTTCGCCTCGGCAAGCACAAGGGCAAAGCCCTCGCAGTAAGACGTCAGCACGGAAAGGCTGTAATCTTTATAGCGCTCATATATATCGCTGACGCGACCTTTCAGTATCACGAAATCGCCAAGTCCGCTTTCGTCGATTTTGCTCTGAAGGCTGCGTACGTAGGCCTCCTCGCCGCTGCCGTAGACATGCCACTGCCAGTCGGGAAACTTATCCTTAAGGCGCTTTGATACCTCGATTATGCGCTCCACTCCCTTTACGGGAATAAGCCTTACGACTGTGATAATTCTGTTCGCGTTGGGATTATAGCTGTTTACATCTGAAATCAGACTCTCGTCTACCCAGTTATAGATGTTCTGAACCTTATCGGGATTGAGATGATACTTCTTAATATAAGCATCTCTGTCCGTTTTTGTTATGGTTACGATTTTATCTGCTTTCTTTGCACCTAAGTATCTGCAAAATCTCTGCACTGCATCATTCTCGTAATCGCTCAGGCAGTTAAGATGCTCGCAGGAAATTGCCTTGCAGTCAGTGCCCTTTACCGCATTAACTGTGAACGGGTTAATGCTTACACCCACGGCAAAGACCATGTCAATGCTGTTATCTTTAATATACTCGCGCAGGCATTTTATGCCCTTAAACAGCATATCGCGGATTCTGCCGCTTCCGTGAATCAGTACACGGTATCTGACACCCTCATCCAACGAATAAAACGTGCTTTCCTTTTCACTGCAAATGCTGACGACATGCACCTCGAACTTGTCCTTCAGCGCATTGGCGAGGTTTGCGCAGACTCTTGCGCCGCCGCTTGCATCCTGCATATCAAATTTTACAAAGCAGATTTTTTTCATTTTACGCAGTAATATTTTCCTTTGTATTGCTTATAGCTGTTTTTCATATCCATGAAAACACATTCATGGTGGGCTTTTCGCTTTTCCTCGGGGGGGAGCTCCATATAATTGCCGAACGCGGTTTTCAGATAATCGTCATAGCCCACGGGAACCGGCATTTTTGTTCCCTCAAAGGGCATATAAACGCTTTCCTTAAACGCGCTTGCAGGATATATCTTTTTCATGTAATAGGGTCCTGCGCAAAGCTCGGTTATATTTTCGCTTTCTTCAATCGGATATTTTGACATCTTCTTTTCGCAGAAGCGCCAGATTTTATATCTTGTTTTCTTCGAGCGGAATATGCCCAGCAGTATTTTACAGCCCCATTTCATAACCCCGCCGTGCTTTTCGGGTATGACCTGAGTCACGAACAGCGAATGCAAAAGCGCAAATATGAGCTGAATTTTTCTCTTTATTCCCTTCGGGGCACAGCCGTCGAGGGGGAAAACATCAAGGGGCAGACCCTGCGAAATATCAAGTTCGCTCTGATAGGGCTTTATAAAGGTCGTATTCTCGTCCTTGATTGTAATCAGGCTGTTGTGGTCGCAGAAGCCTTCGGAAGGCTTATTGAGGCTGTAACGGGCGGTATCCGCCTTTTCGTTCCAAACCTTCTCAAGCTTTTCGTAGTCGGCGCGGGGCATGAAGAAGTCAAGGTCATCATCCCAGGGGATAAAGCCCTTATGCCGCACAGCACCGATACAGCCGCCGCCGCAGAAATAGCACAGCAGTCCGTTTTCTTCGCATATCTTAACGAAATACTCCGCCATTTCAAGGCTCTTCATATGAAGTTGTTCAAGTTCTTCTGCAGAATACTCCTGCATATCTTCCTGAAGCATGGCTTTATTCCTTAACTGTTATACTCTTTGAGCCAGAACGGCAGTTTTATAAGTCCCGCAAATGTTCCCGCACCGTATGCAAAATGCAGGGAGAAGAATATTACGGGAAGGAGCAGATAATGGATATACTTTTTCTGTCCCATTACGGACATGATCGACATTAATATATCTGCCGCACCGTATGCGCAGGCAAGTAAAACAAGGGGCAGACTCCAGCCGAACACTGCGCACAGCACCGAAACTATTATGGCAAGCACAAAGGCAAAGGGCACAAAGTGGTATAGCGACATGCACTTGGGGCACACGCCCAAGGTCAGCCCTATCCATTTGCCGTTGCCGAATTTCTGCTTCAACATACCGCGCCATGTGCTTCTCACATGCTGATATGAGATTATTCTCGGGTCATAGCATATTTTATAACCTGCCTCGCGTATTCGGAAGTGGAGCTCGTTATCCTCGGTTCTGCCCAGCTTTTCGTTGAACAGGCCCGCTTTATCGAAGACCTCTTTTCTGTAAGCGCCGTGAAACACGGATTTTACATATGTCTTTTTCTGACTTGTTCTGTACGGCGCAATACTGCTTCCGAACATGGATGACTCCGCAAGAAGCAGAGTGTTTGTCCACGCTGTGTCCTCATCCGCAATGTTGGGGCGCTGACCGCCGACCACGTATTCGCCGCTTTCAATATTCTCCACATTCTGAGAAACAAATGTTTTGGGGATGCTTGCATGGGCGTCAACGCGGATTACAATATCGCACTCGGCCGCGCCTATTGCCACATTCCAACCTGCGGCCTGAATTTTCTTCGGGTTCTTCTCAAGCTTAACGCGGATAAATCCGTTATCCTCACGGGCAAATTCAGCCATGATTTCCGCGGTTTTATCGGTGGACATTGAGTCGATAAGCACTATCTCCATCTTCTCATGGGGATAGTCCTGCGCCTTGATATCACTAAGCAGTGATACCAGTGCTTTTTCCTCGTTATATGCAATTACACAGAGCGAAACCGTCATTAGTTTTTCCTGCCTTAGTTTTTCTGCCAATTCATAGATATTGTGTGTAATATTGTAAATTTCAAACAAGGTATTGTGCAACAAGTGTCCATTAAATCATTTTATTTTACCGCAATTTCATTAAAAAATCAATGATTTAGCCCCCACATGACAGTGTCTTTCTTTTGTCGCCATTGTGACATAAAATGTAAAAAACAGAGTACTGTTTTCAGTACTCTGTTTCAGTAGACTGTTTAATTTTGCTCTAAGAGATACTCGCCTATTTTGTAGACGTTGCCTGCGCCGACGGTGAGGATTATATCGCCGGGCTGGGCAGTTTCGGAAAGGCTGTTTACTATCTCTTCAAATGTTGGGAAGAATTTTGCCCCGCTTATTTCCGCCGCAAGGTCTGCGGAGGAAATTCCCAGCGTATTCTTTTCACGGGCGGCAAATATCTCGGCCAGATATACAAGGTCAACTCTCTTCAGCTGACGGACAAAATCGGCAAACAGCGCGTGAGTGCGGCTGTAAGTATGAGGCTGGAACACAACGATTGTGCGCTTATAGCCAAGCTCCTCGACTGCATCAAGAAGTGCCTTGACCTCGCCGGGATGGTGAGCATAGTCGTCATAGACATCGGCGCCGTTAAACTTGCCCTTGAACTCGAAGCGTCTTCCCGCTCCGGAGAAGCCTGCAAGACCGTATTTGATTGCGGTGGGCTTAATTCCCATGCACAGACATGCCGCCGCAGATGCAAGAGCGTTCATTAGATTGTGTTCACCGGGAACATAAATGGTAACGGTTTCAATGCACTTGCCCTGATATATTATATCAAACTTGGTCTGCGAACCGATATGGGTAATATTCTTTGCATAGACATCAGCCTTACTGCTCAGGCCGAAGGTCACGACCTTGCGGTCAATGTCCTTTATTGCGTCCATGGTGTTCTCGTCATCGTAATTTGCGACAACGAAGCCATTTTCCTTGGGAACATTGAGAGCGAACTTGCGGAAGCTTTCCTTTATCTCCTCTATGCCCGAGAAGAAGTCAAGGTGGTCGGGCTCAACATTGAGGATGACCGCAACCGTGGGATAGAAGGACAGGAACGAATTATAGTATTCGCAGGACTCCATGACGATGGTGTCGCCCTTGCCCATGCGGTGACCTGACTTCAGAAGAGGCAGTGTTCCGCCTATCATTACTGTGGGGTCCTCCTCTGCCGCCATGAGAATATGGGTGCACATGGAGGTTGTGGTGGTCTTGCCGTGGGTGCCCGAAATGCACAGCGCGTTTTTGTATCCGCGCATTATCGCGCCCCATGCCTGCGCACGCTCATATACGGGGATGCCGTGTTCTCTTGCGTATACAATCTCGGGATTATCGTCATGGGCAGCGGCGGTGCGAACAACAAACTCCGTATCGTCGGAGATATTCGCCATATCGTGTCCTATATATACCTTAACGCCAAGCTCGCGCAGATGTGATGTTCTCTCGCTCTCTGCCATGTCAGAGCCGGTTACACAGATACCCATACCGTTTAGTGCCTCGGCAAGAGGCTCCATGGAAACGCCGCCAACGCCGATAAGGTGGCCGTGCTTTCCGCTTTTCAGATATTCGATAAAGTCTTTCATATATACTCCAATGTCGAAAAATTCACAATTTAAATGTTGATGTTGTCATTATTAAATGATATTATAATACCGATGTAAAAACATTACAAGTAAAAATCACAATACAGGTTTTTAAAAATGGCTCAGATTATAATTCCCAAATACATAAAGAATATTCTCCTCGGCCTGCAGTCCAGAGGGCATCTTGCCTATCTCGTCGGCGGCTGTGTGAGAGATTATATAATGGAAATTACCCCTCAGGACTGGGATATATGCACCAGTGCACTTCCCGAGGAGGTTATGGAAATCTTCCCCGGCTCAAAGCCCACAGGACTTAAACACGGGACTGTTACAGTCGTTGTCGGAACAAAAACTGCAGAGGTAACCACCTTCCGCACGGAGGGCGATTACCGTGACCACCGCCGTCCCGATTCGGTCACCTTCGTTTCAAACCTCATAAGTGACCTCGGCCGCCGCGACTTTACCATGAATGCCATTGCCCTCTCCCCCGACGGCATGATTTCCGACCCATTTGACGGAATAAAGGACATTCAGAACAAAACGATAAAATGCGTCGGCGATGCGGATGTGCGCTTCAGCGAGGATGCGCTCAGAATGTTCCGCGCCCTGCGCTTTTCCGCCCGACTCGGCTTTAACATCGATTATGACACCCTTACCGCCATTGAGAATCAGGCTCATCTTGCCGCAGAGCTTGCACCTGAAAGAGTTCACGACGAGCTTGAGAAAATTCTCCTCACCTCACGTCCCGAAACTATGAGCGCCGTAATTTCTTTCGGACTGCTCAAAAAATACATCCCCGGCACGGGCTGGAAGATGCCCGATTTTGCCCGCATTGCCGATATGCAGAAAAAGGCTCTGCCCCGATGGGCGGCGTTTTCCATCATGCTTGAGAAATACGGCTACATCCCCTCGGTTGAGGAATTTCTGCTCGCTCTCCGCCTTGACGGACGCACAGTGCGCTGCTGCGATGCCGCATCGGAAATTCTCAAGGAGCCTGTTCCCGTCGATAAGCTGGGCTGGAAAAAGCTCCTGAACCGCTACGGCGTGGATGCCGTTTCCTGCGCGGTTATGGCATATGAGTCGCTCAGCGGCGAAAGCTGCGAAAAGGAGTTCAAGGCAGTGCTTAAAAGCGGCGAATGCTTCTCGGTTAAGCACCTTGCCGTCACCGGCGACGACCTTTTAAATCTCGGTCTTAAGGGTCCTGAGCTTGGCGAAATGCTGAGTTTTCTGCTTGACTATGTTATGGAATACCCCGACAACAACAAACGGGAAATTCTGCTTGAGCTTGCAAAGTATTCGGAGGAAAGCTGATGAACGGTGAAAAGCTCACAGAGCTTAAAAATAAATGCTCGGAATGCCGCGAGTGTCCTCTTTGGGAAACACGCACGAACCTTGTTTTCGGCGTTGGCAATCCCGATGCCGAGGTCATGTTCATCGGCGAAGGTCCGGGCGAGCAGGAGGATTTGCAGGGTGAGCCCTTCGTTGGCAAGGCAGGCAAGCTTCTTGACGATATGCTGAAAATGATTGACCTTGATAGAAGCAAGGTCTACATCGGCAACATCGTTAAATGCCGTCCACCTAAAAACCGCGACCCTCTCGCCACCGAGCAGGAGGCCTGCCGTCACTGGCTGGACGAACAGCTCAGCATAATTGACCCCAAAATAATTATATGCCTCGGCAGGATTTCCGCCACGGCAATCATACGCGAGGACTTTAAAATAACACGCGAGCACGGGCAGTGGTTCGACGCAAACGGCAGAATGTGCATGGCAATCTACCACCCCGCCGCGCTTCTGCGCGACGAAACAAAGCGCCCAGAAACCTTTGCAGACCTGCGCGAGATACGCAAGGCGCTCAGGGATTACACCTACGTTTATCGGAAGGATAAATAATGCAGCTTAAACCCGTTTCACTATCACTAAAAGAAGATATTGAAAAAATATTCCGCACAGAGAATTCCTCCAGTGCGGATTATTGCTATGGCAACATATTCATGTGGGATAAGCGCTACAAGCAACAGGTCGCCATTGTCGGTGACAGACTTGTGACCCTTATCGGCGGCATGGATAATGAGTATTTCAGCTTCCCCGTCGGAAGCGGCGACCTCATTCCCGTTTTTGAAGAGATGCGAAGTTATTGCGCAGATAAAGGTATTAAGCTCAAGCTCTGCGGTGTTACTGAAGAGCACAAAGCACTTATGGAAAAAACTTTTCCCGATGAATTTTCCTACGCACCCATGCGCGATTATTTCGACTACATCTACTCTGTTGATAGCCTTGCGGAATATCACGGCAAGCACCTGCACGCAAAGAAAAACCACTGCAACAAGTTTGAAAGCGAAAACGAGTGGAGCTTCACTGAAATGCGCTCTGAGCACATTCCCGACTGCATAGACATGCTGGACAAATGGAGTGAAAAAGAGGCTGAGAGGCTGGATGAGAGCGTTATATACGAGCACGAGGCCATACTGCGCGGCTTTGAGCACTTTAACGAGCTTGGGCTTGAGGGCGGTGTGCTTTACGCAAACGGCAAACTTGTAGGCTTTGCAATCGGCGAAAGGCTTTCCGACACCTGCTTCTGCGAGCATTTTGAAAAGGCTTACACCGATATAAACGGCGCATATCCCATGGTTTGCCGTGAGTTTGCCCGAATGATAAAGCGGAAGCATCCTGATATATATTATGTAAACCGAGAAGATGACTTAGGCAGTCCGAGTCTGAAAAAGTCCAAGCTTTCTTACAAGCCCGAGAATCTGCTGACAAAATACACGGCGGTGGAACTATGACAGAAGATATTATCATAAGACCGTACAAAACAGAGGACATTCCCGCCCTCACGGGAATATGGCAGGAGGCATTCGGCGACGAAAAGGAACTGATTGACTCATTCTATTCCCTGCTTCCCGACATGGGCAGGGGCTTCGTCGCGGAAAAGGACGGCAAGGTCATTGGCATGCTTCACATGCTGGATGCAAAGTTCGAGGATAAGCGCATCGGCTATGTTTATGCCGTTGCGGTAAAGCTTGAATACCGCCGCCGCGGTATAGGCAGAGCGCTGTGCAATGCCGCCATGGAAATGGACTATGACATCATTGCCACGCTTCCCGCCGAAAAGGACTTGTATGCATGGTACGAAAAGGTGCTTGGCACGAAGCCTGCCCTTTACGGCAAGCACGAAAAGCTCCTCCCCGGCGAGGGCAAGTTTTATTACGAGGTAGACGCCGAGGAATACGGCTGTATCCGCAGAAATCTTCTCCGAGATAAGCCCCATATTGATTTCCCCGAAAACTATCTAAAATTTCAGGAGGAGATTTGCCGCACTTACGGCGGCGGAATGTACGCGGGAATAGGCGGTCTCGCCTGCGGCTATGTTGAGGACAGCATGCTGTATGTTAAGGAGGCATTGGGCGACGTTTCCTTCCTCCCTGCCGTCTGCTCAAACTTAGGCGCAAACTACGCCGTCATACGCAGATCCGACCCCTGCGGCGAGCCGTTCATCGCCGCGCAGGGTGACTTCCCCGCCGAGTGTGAATGGAACATCGCACTGGACTGAAAAGAGCATAAAAAAGCAGGTACCATTCGGTACCTGCTTTTTCGTATCTATTAAAGGTCGTAGTACATCTGGAATTCTGCGGGGTGAGGAACGTTATTAATCATTCTTGCCTCGGCACGGATGGTCTTAATCCAGGTCTTGATAAGCTCTTCGGGGAACACGCCGCCTGCGGTCAGGTAGTCGTGGTCTTCCTCGAGTGCGTCAAGGGCTTCGTCCAAGGTGGTGGGGAGCTTTCCGAGCTTTGCCTTCTCCTCATCGGGAAGGTCGAAGAGGTTAAAGTCGAAGGGGCCCCAGTTGTGGTCCTTGGGGTCAATCTTATTGACGATACCGTCAAGACCTGCCATTAAAATTGCGGAGTATGCGTAGTAGGGGTTGCACATTGCGTCGGGGTTTCTGAGCTCAAATCGCTTCTTGTCGGGGCTCTTTACGTATGCGGGGATACGGACAACGGCACTGCGGTTTGCGGTTGCAAAGCCGATTGTGACAGGTGCCTCGAAGCCGGGGATAAGGCGCTTATAGGAGTTGGTGGAGGGATTGGTGAGAGCGCAGAGAGAACGGACGTGGGTCAAAAGGCCGCCGATGAAGTACAGTGCGTTCTGGCTAAGCTGGGAGTAGCCGTTTTCGTCGTAGAATACGGGCTTGCCGTCCTTCTTGAGGAGCATGTGGACATGCATGCCGTTGCCTGCTTCGCCGTATACGGGTTTGGGCATAAGGGTTGCGGTCATGCCGTTTGCTGCTGCGGTGTTGCGGATGACGTACTTTGCAGCCATGGTGCCGTCAGCAAGCTTGGTCATTTCGCCGAGCTCGACCTCAATCTCGAGCTGACCTGAGCCGCCGACCTCATGGTGGTGGTACTTGACGTCAACGCCCCAGCGCTTGAGCTCTTCGCACATCTGGTTGCGAAGGTCAAAGGTGAGGTCGCTGGGCTGGTCTGCGTGGTAGCCGCCGTGAGGCAGGGTGTGGAAGCCGTTGCTGCCGGGCTTATCTGCCGCCCATACGGATTC
This sequence comes from Oscillospiraceae bacterium, assembly GCA_045615725.1. Taxonomy (GTDB): domain Bacteria; phylum Bacillota; class Clostridia; order Oscillospirales; family Oscillospiraceae; genus F23-B02. The sequence goes on along the minus strand of JAZLFI010000235.1, from coordinate 94 downwards.
CTCGCACTCAAGATGATAGCCGACAGTGTCGGGTTTCATTGAATACTCCATGCCGTCGAACACATGGAACTCATACTCGGGTCCGATAATCATT
>JAZLFI010000234.1:0-4245 GCA_045615725.1 Oscillospiraceae bacterium | reverse complement strand
CTTCGTAAGATCCAGTACCGAAATATAGCCGACGATCGCGGTGGATTTCAGCAGCCCAACAAGCTCGCCTTTATAGATCGGCAGCTGAAGGCGTACGATCTGCGGTATGAGTATCCTTGTGTAAATCTGTGTTTTATTCAGTCCGAGTGCCTGAGCGGATTCATACTGTCCGTGATTGATCGCCTTGACGCCCACGGAAAGTATGCCAAGAACAGCCAGCCCGAATACGATGCTGAAGGCAATGACACCGGCCAGCACCGGGGAAATATCAACGTTTCCGAATGCCACGAAATATACTATCATCAGAACGACGAGCATCGGGATATTCTGAATGATGTTGGAGCATATGCGCACGATTCTGTCCGGCGTTTTTCCGCTCTCACATAGCAGGAACAACAGGAAGCCCAGCAACGTGCCGAACAGTGCGGAAAGAAGCGTAATCTCCAGAGTAACGCCGATACCGTCGGCTATGAGCTGCCAACGATTTTCGCGGATGAAGGTTTTTTCAAAACTTGCGGCAATTTTCCGGAAGTAACTCTCCCTGACGGCCGCGGTATCGTTATCGGCCACCGCCATAACGGTCTTTACGCTCAGATACGGAACGCTGAAATCCATCTTCTCCTGTTTTTCAGGCGTGACGTAATAGTTGGAGAAAACGAAGTCAACCTTGCCGGAAGCGCAGGCGGCATCAAGTCCCGCCCAGTCATAGACGGCAAACTCGATATTCGCATTGCAGTATGCACCAAACCGCCGTGCAAGCTCTATCTCATAGCCTGTGAGCTGATTGCCTTGCATAAACGTATACGGCTCAGCCAAACCGCTCGTTCCGATGATGAACGTTCTTTCCGGATCGGAGGGCTTCTCAATGTCGGGAATCGTGTAGTCGTTCAGAACGGTCCAGCGCTGGAGCATATCGTCAAGTGTACCGTCCGCCTTCACACTGTTGATAAAGGCATTCAGCTTGTCGGCAGCATCCGTGGCAGCTCCCTTGCGGCTGATCGCGACGGCGATATCGCCGCCCGGCCCTATGATGTTGTCACGGTGCAGGCGAAGATCGGTTTTACCGGTCTGTCTGCGCGCTTCATAATAGCTGAGGTCGATCGCATAGGCGTCGGCCTTTCCGGTCGTGACCTGCATGATGCCATCTGTATCGCTGTTGACAAAGATAAATTTGGCGTTCGGGTATTTGGCCTGCGCCTCATTTCCCGTCGTGGTCGTAGGCTGAATGGCAATTGTAATGGACGGATCGTTCAGATCGGGATCGCTCGGAACGCCGATCTCGTTACTGCGGCACAGAAGGACCGTTCCGCCGTAATAGTCGGGAACTGTGAAGTCAAACCTTTCTTCGCGCTCCTGCGTGATCGACAGACTGCCGAAGGAAAGATCCGCCTTTCCCGTCTCAAGGGCGGGAAACAGTGCAGAAGAACCTATCGGGACAAATTCCAGATCGATATTCAGCTCGTGGGCTATTATATACAGCAGCTCAACCTCATATCCGATGGGGAGCTTGTCCTCTCCGAAATAGCTCATGGGCTCATAGCCTGCGGGATCATAGGCCGCGCGAAGCGTTTCCGCCGACGGATCGGCAACGGCATAGGCCTCGCGGTCTATTACCTTGATCTTCACATCTGCACCGAACCACTTTTCACGCAAAGCGTCCAGTGTCCCGTCCTGACGGTAATTTTCTATGCATACATTGAAGTCGTCACACAGCTCGTTCCCGTTTGAAAACAAAAAGCCGTAGGAACCTTCATTCACCTGGGTCGGGAAAACGGCAACCTCACTGTATGCTGCCGCAATATTAGCGGCTACGGGCTCATCGAAAATGGCGGCATCAATGTCTCCCTTACGCAGTGCGGCGCATATAGCCGCATTGTCATCATAGTATTTGATCTGAACATCCGGGTAGCTTTGCCTGAATGTTGTACCAAGCACCGATGCCGTACTATCTCCGATGACAGCCGATGAAAAGTCATCTATCGACGTATACTTTTTCCCGCTGTCGGTGTTTTTCTGACAGCCGGTTAGGGTTGCACACAAGGAGCAAAGCAGCATAATGCAAAGTAGTAAGGATAAAATACGTCTTTCGGTTTTCATATATCTCTCCTTTTTTGTCCTTGCATCTCTTTAACATTGAGCGAAATCATTACACGCCATAATCTCGCAGCAACTCGTCCCAAGCATTTTTATTGGTGCAATAGCCGTCTCTATAATAATCGCAGTCTCTGCACATTTGAAACCCGCCTGTGACCCAGCCTTTATAATAGTCACCGTCGCAGGTCTGATCTTTTTCGTCAAATATACGAAGTTTACCGTCTTCCATCCGAACCATCCGCCCACCGTTTACCTTTTCAAGCTCTTCTTCGTTCAGCATTTTCTTTTCTTCCATTGTTTTTATCTCCTTTTGATTTAGTGCTTTTTGTCCTTGCTGCTCTTTATTCGATACGAAAGAAACAGTGACGATTAGTAATACTTACGATTGATTTCCATTTCAATGGAAATAATCGGAACACTTGCTATTCTTCTATATTCCGGCGGAACATCTATTTCGGCAATTCTATGAAGCTTCTCAAGCGTATTCTGAAGATCAATTTCATCATCAACATTGACAGCCTTGCAAGTACCGGCAAGTCTTAAAAATTGAACGGAAATTTCATAAACTTCAATCTCTTTCGCTTTGTTTGCGTAATAACTCTTTGCAGCACTGAAAGCACCTGCCAATACTTCTGATTTTGAGCTTTCCATTATTCCGCCCACAACCTTAACGAGGTCTTCATCACTTAACATATTCTTGTTATCCATTGAAAATCTCCTTTAGATTTATCTGTTTTTTTGTCTTTGCATCTCTTTATACGATGCAAATGGAAAAGTGGCTACAACTTTTTTTATTTATTCTTCCGGTAGATGGGCATTTCAACCACCTGCACATTTTCGTATCCGGTTTCTTTTGTTGATTTGAAATCCAGAATATTGCCGTAAGGATCGACGGCGATCGTGTAGCCGTCATATGTAGGTTTCAGCAGGCTTACCCTGTTCTCAATAGCCAGATCACCGCAAAGACGCGCATGCACATAGCTCACGCCGTCCCAATCCCACGACGGCAAAATGAGCAGCTGCGTATCATCCGGGATCTGCTTGAAATAATGGGGGAAATTACTGTCATAGCAAATAGCAAAAGCCATCTTTACGGGAGTGCCTTTGATATTGATTTCCGGCGTCGGGATAATGCCGTTTCCACGAGCATATTCATCCTCCAGGATAGGAATGATGTTGTGTTTGGAATATTCGCTGATTACTTTACCGTCGTTGCCGATAAATACAATTTTGTTCAGGTATTTTCCGTCCTCGCTGCCGTCTGTATCTTCAATATCAAAACCGACAACAACGTAAATGTTGTTTTCTTTTGCCGCTTTTCCTATTATTTCAACAAAGTCTTTTTCGTAAATGTCCTTTATTTCGTATGTTTCTTCGGAAAAAGCAAGAATATCGACATTTTGGCTGACCGCCTGGTCAAAGACTTTATGGAAGCTTGCGATACATTCTTCGTATGGAAGCGTTTCCGTGTCAATAAAATCTCCGACATATGCTCCGGTAGAATAGCCGATTTTTACGCTGCCGCAGGGCTCCGGCTGTTTTGAGATCTGAACGGCTCCCGATATTACCATAGCGATGGTCAACAATAACGCGGTTGAAGGAATGATGGGTTTGCGGGTCGCCAAGCCATGTGCGAAGGCGGCGGATATCCAAACGGTGACGATATTAAGACCGATCGCCGAGATCATTGATACGGATTGAATGATGTACTTACAATCAAAGAACATCAGGTCAAATCGCATGACACTGGGAATACGAATTGCGGTAAAAAACAATAACATGACTGTCCAGGTTGTCGGAGGGATAAGCGTTGCGAGAAAGCCGTTGCATTTTTTCGCGGCAAGACGGTACAGAATAAGTCCTCCGAGAAACATAGCGGAATAAACCGTCATGAGCACAACGTCGGTCGCAATGACGCCCATAAGACCAATCATACGGATGACGGATCCGACCCAAAAACAAATTCCCGTTATCAGAAATTGTTTTTTGGTTTTTACTGTCTGCGTCAAATAAATGAAAACGGTCAGCCATACGATAACCGAAACACCGAACAGCACACCAAGACCTTCCATTTTTTGAGCAGACATGGCAGCCATACCGATGACCAAAAGAAGTATGAATTTTACTTTGTCTGCTGTTTTCATAGGGCTG
>JAZLFI010000233.1:0-2044 GCA_045615725.1 Oscillospiraceae bacterium | reverse complement strand
CCGGTGATAATAAGGAATTCCATAAATTTCGTTTCCCCCTCGAAATCTATCGTTTACTCTTCTGTTTCTGCTTTCTTGCTCTCCTCAATCTTTGCTTTTGCCAGATCGCTCATCTCATCCATGATGTTTTCTCGGCGTCGGCGCCAGTCGTCAACAAGTATCATGCCCTTGGGATAAATTCTGATTTCGGGCTCAAGGGTAATCTGAGTGTCATCATAAACCTTGTGGCGTACATGGTCCAGAAGCTCAACAACGTCGTCATAAGTTGCTCCGCCCTTGTTTACGACAAAGCCGGAATGTTTTTCGGAAACCTGAGCACCGCCCACGGTATAGCCCTTAAGTCCGGACTGCTCGATGAGTGCGGCGGCATAGCCACCCACGGGACGCTTGAACGCACTGCCTGCGGAGGGCATATCCAGAGGCTGGCTCTTGCGGCGCTTGTCGTTCATCTCGTTCATGCGTGCAAGAATTGCATCAGGATCGTCGGGAGTGAGCTTAAACACAACGCTGAGTATGGCGCACATTGCCTGCTCAAAGTTGCTGTGGCGGTAATCAAAGCCGCAATCCTCGCCCTTGACCTCACAAAGAGCCTGGTCGGGAAGGTAGTATACAACGACGCTGTCGACAACGTCTTTCATTTCGCCGCCGTATGCGCCTGCGTTCATCAGAGTGCCGCCGCCGACAGAGCCGGGAATGCCGCTCGCAAATTCGAGTCCCGCCAGTCCGTTCTGCTGAGCAAACTGGGCAAGACGAGCAAGAGATACGCCTGCTTCGGCGTAGATTGTGTTTTCCTCTTCGCCCATTCGTATATCCTGCAGGTTTTCGGTGCTGACAACGCAGATATCCAGTCCCTCATCGGGGATGAGAATATTCGTGCCCTTGCCAAGCATAAAGGGATATATATTACTCATATGCAGGTAATAGAAAACCTTGGACATATCCCATATGTTTTTCGGTGCAATAAATGCCCTTACCGGTCCGCCGATTTTGAAAGAGCAATGCTCGCTCATCTTTTCGTTTTCCAGAATTTCAACATCGGGCATGTTGTCATCAATATTGATAAGAGCATTATTCATGCATTCCTGCATATTTTTTCCCATTATTTCCATATTAAATCCTCACTTTAAAATCAGAACATATTTAAATCAACTGCGGTATCATGGGCAGCGGCAAGAGTTTCAGCCGCGTTATATCCCATCTTCTTCTGGCGGTTGTTCATAGCCGCAAGCTCAAGAATTACGGCAAGGTTTCTGCCGGGTCTTACGGGAATTGTAACGCTGGGCACGGTGACGCCGAGTATGTCCTCCGTCTCCTCCATAATGCCGAGGCGGTCATAGGCTTTATCGTCGTCCCATGTTTCCAGATTGACCACCATATCAATCGCCGTTTCGGGCTTGACTGCACCAACGCCGTAAAGGTATCTTACGTCAATAACGCCGACGCCGCGAACCTCCATGTAATAGCGTATAAGCTCAGGAGCTGTGCCGACAAGGCTGTTTTTATCAATCTTCTTGATATCAACGGCATCATCGGCAACAAGCCTGTGGCCGCGCTTAATAAGCTCAAGGGCAGTTTCGCTCTTGCCTATGCCGGAATCACCCGTCAGCAGTAAGCCTTCGCCGTGAACCTCGACGAGAACTCCGTGCATAGTCGTGCGCGGTGCAAGGTGGACATGCAGAGAGCTGATAACGTTCGCCATGAAATCCGATGTGTCCTCCATGGTGGTGAACACATTACGGTCGTATTTTCTCGCCGCCTCAAGGCATTCGGGAAATGCCACCGCACCATGACAGATAACAAGAGCGGATATATCGTGCTCCATAAGCGCCTCAAAGCATTTTCTGCGCTCGTCTTCGGTTTTAAGTTCAAGGTAAGTGCTCTCAACTCTGCCGATTATCTGCAGTCTGCTGGGGTCAAAGTAGTTGTAGAAGCCTGCAAGCTGGAGCGCCGGTCGATTTATATCCGCGGTAGTTAGCATCCGCGTTTCATAGTCTTTGGAGGTGCACAGCGGAAGAAGCTTATTCTCTTCCACTATGGTTTTCAG
>JAZLFI010000232.1:0-2504 GCA_045615725.1 Oscillospiraceae bacterium | reverse complement strand
AATGATGCCGTCGGGGTTTTCTATATCCGCTCCCACATTGCAGCCGAAAGAACAGAGTTTCTCAAGGCCGACGGGAGAAATGTTGTTTATGGTTTTTATATTAAACATTGTGCTTTACCTCAAAATCCTTCATATAATCCACCAGCGTTTTTACGCCTTCAACGGGCATTGCATTATACAGCGATGCACGCATGCCGCCTGTTAAGCGGTGTCCCTTGATATTCAGCAGTCCACGTGATGCCGCGCCTTTTACAAACTCTGCGTCAAGCTCCTCACTGCCCGTGCGGAATGTGACGTTCATATCACTGCGTGAGCCAATTTCGGCGTGCGCCTTGAAAAGACGGCTTTCATCAAGGAAATCATAGAGCAGCTTTGCCCGCTCGGATTTTATCTTTTCCATACCGCAGACACCGCCCTGAGTATTGAGCCAGTCAAGCATGAGCCCCAGCATATAGATGCACCAGCAGGGCGGCGTATTGAGCATTGAATCCTTCTCAATCTGAGTCTTATAGCTCATAACCGACGGACAGATACTCATTTCGTTTCCCGCAAGGGACTTATCGACAATTACAACGGTCAGACCTGCGGGAGCCATATTCTTCTGTGCACCTGCGTAGATAAGGCCGTATTTTGATACGTCCACGGGCTTTGAAAGAATATCCGAGGACATATCGCAGACTATAGGGCTGTTTACCTCGGGAACATACTGCCACTCGGTACCGTAGATTGTATTGTTTGCGCAATAGTAGAAATACTTTGCGCCGTCAGTAAGCTTAAGCGCGCTCTGTGAGGGGATATAACTGTGCCCTCTGTCCGAGCTGTCACACGCGATATTGACTTTGCCGTACTTTGCCGCTTCCTTTGCGGCAAGGGCTGAAAAGTTGCCCGTCACGGCATAGTCGGCACTTCCCTCACCCATAAGGTTTAAGGGGATTGCCGCGAACTGGAGCGTTGCTCCGCCCTGCAGGAACAGTATCTCATGGCTGTCGGGAACGCTGAGCGCATTTTTAAGCTTCAGCTTGGTGTCGCTGAATATATCCTGAAAAGCTTTACTTCGGTGGCTCATTTCCATGACCGACATGCCCATATCCTCAAAGTCCGAAATCTCCTCCTTTGCCTTGAGAAGAACAGATTCGGGCATCATGGACGGGCCTGCTGAAAAGTTATAAACTTTTTCTCTGGACATGCTGAGCACCTCGCTTTCGTTCATTAAATCATTATATGACTTTGGAGGCTTTCAGTCAACTAATCTCTCCTACGAGTTTATCGCCTGAAATGCCTGTAATTTTTACGTTTTTTACAATACCGCGCAGGCTTTCGCCCTTTACCTGCACTTCGATGTAGGTATCGCTGTGTCCCTGGCATACTCCGTTCTCTTCGGTTTCAAAAAGCACGGCAAGAGTTTTGCCCACATTTGCATCAAGATATTCGCGGTGGGTTCTTGCCGCAAGAGCGCGGATGTCCTTTGAGCGGCGGGCTTTGGTTGCTCGGTCAAGCTGATTTGGCATTTTATCCGCCACTGTGCCGGGACGGCGTGAATACGGGAAAACATGAATATCGGCAAATGCGCACTTTTCAAGAAATGCGCAGGTCTGCGCATGGTCTTCGTCCGTTTCATCGGGGAAACCGACGATTATATCCGTCGTCAGTGCGCATCCCGGGAAATATCGGCGCAGACGCTCAACGATTTCGGTAAACTGCGCTGTTGTATATTTGCGGTTCATATTCTTTAAGGTTTTATCACAGCCCGACTGAAGGGACAGGTGGAAATGGGGGCACACTGTGCCTGCATCTGCAAGCTTTCTGCAGAAATCCTCGGTTATGACTGTGGGCTCGATTGAGCCTAAGCGCAGGCGCATATTAGGCGCGGCTTTCGCAATAGCGCAAACGGCATCCGCAAGATTCGGCTTGCCCGGCAAATCCACTCCGTAGGATGCAATCTCTATGCCCGTTATTACAAGCTCCTTATAGCCCTCGTCAGCAAGCTCCTTTGCTCGCTTTGCGGCGGTATCCACAGGGAGAGAAAGCTCTCTGCCACGGGTATAGGGAATTATGCAGTAGGAGCAGAAATTGACACAGCCGTCCTGAATTTTAAGCAGAGCGCGGGTACGTCCCGAGGCGGCACCTGCAGGGAGTTCCTCGAACACCTTACGCTGAAACGGTGCGTCAACATTACGTTTGCCCGCTCCCGTAATTACGGCAGTTTCTATGGCTTCGGCAAAGCCCGTTCTGTCGTTGCTGCCGAATATGACATCTGCGCCAATCTTATCCAGCCATTCGGGTGAAAGCTGGGAATAGCAGCCTGCCGCGGCAACGATTGCATCGGGGTTTTCCTCGCGCAGGCGGTTTATTGCCTGACGGGATTTGCGGCCTGCCTCAGCTGTTACGGCGCAGGTATTTACAATGACTGCATCGGCACATTCGCCGTCTGCGGCAGGCGAATGTCCCCTGCCCTGCAGAATAGTTTCTATGGCCTGCGTTTCATATTGGTTGACCTTACAGCC
>JAZLFI010000231.1:0-6424 GCA_045615725.1 Oscillospiraceae bacterium | reverse complement strand
GACTGCGGGCTTTATATCATAAACGTCACTTTAGACGGCGAGAAATCCGATATAAACACCCTTTCCCACAAGCTGAGTCTTATTCCCGATATAAGCGTTAAAACCACTTACGCAAAAGGCAATTTCTAAGCAAAAAACTCCTGCAAAAGCAGGAGTTTTTTATTGTAATCATGTGTTGTGGTGTGATAAAATAATTTATTATACTGATTTTCAGGGGAAGATAATGAAAAAGCTTGCTGATTTTATCGTAGACAATAAATATAAGGTGCTCATTGCCGTTCTGATTGTAACGGTTATATGCGCAGGCCTTGCGCTCACTGTCACCATAAACACGGACATGACAAAATATCTGCCCGACGACTCGTCCATGAAGCTCGGCGTTGACATCATGGCTGAGGAATTCCCGAACATGCCTGTTCCCAAAACTATCCGCGTCATGTTCGAGGATATGAGTCCCGAGGAATCGGGCGATATGCTCAGCCGACTTGAGAACATCGAATATGTCTCCTCCGTTGATTTTGATCTTCTGAGCGAGGACCATTACAAGGACGGCTACGCCCTCTACATTCTCAGCACCGACTATGACTACGGTTCCGCCGAGGAGCGCGCAATCGAAAAGACAGTAGCCAACGATTTTAACGAGCACAACATGCTCTATAAAAACGACAACACCGTTACCACCGATATCCCTCTGCGCACAATCATTGTTGCAATCGTTCTTATCTTCATCGTTCTTATTATCATGTGCGCATCATGGGTTGAGCCTGTTCTCTTCCTCGTATCAATCGGATGCGCGGTAATAATAAACCTCGGAACAAACTGCTTCTTTGAAAGCATTTCATACATAACCTTTGCAATCGCCGCGCTTTTGCAGCTCGTTCTCTCAATGGACTACTCGATAATTCTCATGAGCCGCTTCCGTCAGGAGCTGACTCTCGACGGCGACAAGCCTGCCGCAATGAAGCGTGCCATTGCAAACGCGTTTTCATCAATCACCGCAAGCTCCGTTACAACATTTGTCGGACTTCTTGCGCTCGTTTTCATGCGCTTCAAGATTGGTGCAGACCTCGGTTTTGTTCTTGCAAAGGGCGTGCTTTGCAGTCTTGTCTGCGTATTCACTCTGCTCCCCGCACTCATTCTTCGCTTTGACGGCGCGATTGAAAAGACAAGGAAGAAGGAAATTCACATTCCCATGGGCGGACTTGCAAAATTCAGCCATAAAAGCCGCCTCGTTTTCACCCTGCTTTTCATTCCCCTTTTCGTCGGGATGTTCTTCCTCCAGCAGAATACAGACACAGCGTACACTCTTTCCACAAAAGACCCTATTGCCGATGTTTTCCCCAAAACCAGCACAATGGTTATCCTCTATAACAACAAAGATGAGGCGAAGATTGCGGAGCTTTCGGGCAAAATGGAAGCCGATGAAAAGATACAGACCGTGCTCAATTACTCCACAACTCTCGGCAGAAAATGCACTGCGGAAGAGCTGTCCGATATGATAGACGAAATGGGCGCTGACATGAAGCTCGACCCCTCGCTTTTAAACATCGTCTACTACGAATACTTTGACGGCTCCACGGGAAGCATGACCGTCAGTCAGTTCCTCAGTTTCGTTGCAAATGAAATTGCACCCAACCCCGCATTCTCAGGCTACATAAGCGACGACATGCGCGTAAGCCTTGGCCAGATAGGCAAATTCGCAGACCCCGAAGCCGTCACTGCGCCTCAGAGCGCCGAATACATTGCCGGGCTTTTCGGCATGGACACCGAGCAGGCAAAACAGCTCATCATGTACTACAACATGAAGTCGGGCGCAGACTCGGGCGTCAGCATTACCGTTCCGAAGTTTGCTGAATTTGTGGCGACCGACGTTCTCACAAATCCCACATATACTTCCTCTGCCTCCCCCGACGCTCTTTCGCTTCTCAAGACGATTGCCGACCCTGCAAGAATTAAAACCATACCCACTCTCGCATGGGCACTGGTCAGTAACGAAAGTCTTTCAGCCTCCGATATGGCAAATGCTCTGGGCATGGGTGCGGAAGATGTCAGCGGAATTTACTGGCTCTATGCAAGCAAAAACGGCGGTCTTGACGACATCCGCATTTCCGTCCGCACCTTCCTCGATTTTCTCGACGATGTCGTGCTGAGTGACCCTCAGTATGCAGGCCAGTTTGACGAAAACACCGCCGCACAGCTGGGCAGTGCAAGAGCCCTCGTCGATGCTGTTGCAGACGGCACAAGCTACGATGCAAACGGTATGTCAAATCTCCTCGGCGGCTTCGGCGCAGGCGTTGACGCAGGCAGTATGGAGCTTCTCTATACCTACTATGCAAGCCGCAACAACTGCAATCCCGACTGGGAGCTTTCTCTCCTCGATTTGTTCAATTTCATCTCTGAGGATATAGTGAACGATGCTCGCTTCGCGTCCTTTATCACAGAGGATATGAAGTCGCAGATTGCCGACTATAAAACCCAGATGACCGACGGCGTAAATCAGCTTGTAGGCGAAAACCATTCCATCTTCACCCTCTATTCATGGTATCCCCCCGAGGGTGAGGAAACTACTAAGTTCTTCGATGACCTCACCGCATGGTGCGGCGAAAATCTTGAAGGCGACTACTACCTCATCGGTGACTCGGCAATGAGCTACGAAATGGCACAGAGTTTCAAGAGCGAATTGCTGTTTATAACCCTGCTCACCGCAATCGCAATCTTCCTTGTCGTTCTCGTCACCTTCCGCAATTTCTTTGTCCCGCTCATCCTCGTCATGCTCGTTCAGTGCGGCGTATTCCTCACAGTCGCCGTTGTGGGCTGGCAGGGTTACAGCATATACTACCTCGCTCTGCTCGTAGTCCAGTGCATACTGATGGGTGCCACAATCGACTACGGCATACTGCTCACAACCTATTACCGCGAAAAGCGCGAAACCATGTCCGTCCGCGACAGCATAAAGGCCGCATACGACGGCTCGATAAACACCATACTGACCTCGGGTCTTATCATGGTAATTGTCTGCGCGCTGGTTGCTCCCACCTTCGGTGAGCCCACAGTAGAGCAGATTTGCAGTACCATTTCAATCGGTGCATTCTGCGCAATCATGCTTATCGTTTTCGTTCTTCCCGGACTTCTTGCGACACTCGACAAACTGGTGTGCAAAAAAGGCAAACGATACGAAGAATAAATAAAAAAGCTCCCCAATAGGGGAGCTTTTTTATTCCTCTTCCTTATGTCGGAAGCTGTAAATTATAAACATTATCACACCTGCCCAGATGAACAGAAAGCTTATAAGCTTTTCGCGTGTAAGGCTTTCACCCATAATTTTTCCGCATATGATTGCAAAGCTGGGCGGAAAATACTGAAACAGACCGCACATCATAAGGGGCAGTGTATTAACCGCAATCGCGAAGAACAGCATGGGCACAACCGTAACCGCTCCCGAGCCCAAAAGCAAAAGATGCTGTCCGAAGCTCAGTTCCGAAAGGCCTGCGCCTGTTCCCGAAAACAGCAGATAGCCGATGGCAACGGGAAGCATTATCAGTATCTCGGAACTTGTGCTCACAATGGAATCAATATCGAGGCTCTTTTTAATCGCCGCATAGCAGGCAAATGCCAGGGCGAGAGTTATCGTCACATAGGGCACTCCGCCGGAGGATTCGGCAGAAAGAACTATTCCCACCACGATAAATCCCAGCATTATAAAATGCTGCCAGTGAAGCCCTTCCTTGAATATCAGTGCGCCTGTCATAAACTGAATGAGCGGCATTATATAATAGCCGAGGCTTGCCTCTAAAACTCTGCCCGACTTCACCGCAAACAAATATACGAACCAATCCACCGCAAGGAAAAATGCCGCAGGAATTTCGCGCTTTAGCTTTTCTTTGTCCCTGAACACATCAAGTAGCTCATTGAGCTTTCCCTGACACGCCAGAATTGCCACACAGAACACGCTCGCCCACACAATTCTTATCATCATAAGAAGCATGGTATCTATCTGCGGGCAGGCATTCCAGTAAAGAGGCTGAAAACCCCATACGGCAACGCAGGCGGCTATGGCGGGTATTCCTTTTTTGTAGTCGTATTTCTTCATAATGAAGTCAGTATAACAAAAAACCTCCCTTGTGAAAAGAGAGGTTTTTATATTTTTATCTCAGTGTTCCGTCCTCGGCGACCTTGAGTTCCTCAAAAGTCGTGTCCTTTTTCTCCAGCTTTTTTCCGACGGCTTTCATGCCATTTATGCAGGCGGTGGAAACCGCGGTCAGGAGTGCTGTTACAATTGCAAGTTCTCTTTTTTTCATATTGCCCTTCCTCCTTACAAAAAGGTGTTAATCGTCTTCTTGCCTTGATTATAGCGTCGTATTTTGAAAAATACATTAACTTTTTGTAAAGCCTTGACGGCCTACTCACTTTACTATTTCTATTTTATATGGTATAACATTAATCAATTAAACGCTCGGAGGAGTATTAATGAACGAAAAGTATCTGAATAATTTTGCAGCCATGATTAAGGCTGAAACAATTTCTCGCGATGAACAGCCCGATAAAACAAAATTCTATGAATTCCATGAGCTTCTCAAGAAGCTTTTCCCCTCTCTCTTCGCTGTTTCGGAGATTGAGGTTTTTGACGGCAGTCTGCTTCTTAAATGGAAGGGCAAAAATTCCGATTCACTGCCCGTCATGCTCATGAACCACATGGACGTTGTAGAAGCACAGGGAAAATGGACTCACGAGCCTTTCTCCGCAGACATTGCCGACGGCAAGCTCTGGGGGCGCGGCACACTCGACAACAAGGGCGGTCTCTGGGGTATGCTTCAGGCAGCTGACGACCTTGCCGCAGAGGGCTTCGTTCCCGAAACCGACATCTATTTCGAATCTGCCTGCACCGAGGAAGTCGGTGGCGAGGGCGCAATGGAAATCTCTCAGACCCTCTATGACCGCGGCATTCGCTTCTCCATGATTCTCGACGAGGGCGGCATGATTGTATCCGAGCCTATTGCCGGCGCAAAGGGCAGCTTTGCAATGGTCGGCATGGGCGAAAAAGGCTGTGCGGAGCTCAAGTTCATCGCTCGCGGTAACGGCGGCCACGCATCCACCCCGGAAAAGGACACTCCCCTTGTCCGTCTCGGCAAATTCATGGAAGAGGCCGACAGCCAGAGTATATTCAAGGCGGAGCTTTCTCCCGTCATTCAGGAGATGTTCAAACGTCTTGCTCCCCATATCGACGGACCTCTCAGCAAGGTGCTTGGCAACTCGAATTTGTTTAAGCCCGTAATCACCGCAGTAATGCCCAAGGTTTCAGCAACGGCGGGCGCACTTTTGCGCACCACCATAGCATTCACCATGGCAAACGGTTCTGACGCAAGAAACGTCATCCCCGCCGAAGCATGGGTTGTTGGCAACATGCGCGTTTCCCACCACCAGGGATATGAATCCAGCCTGGCGGCAATCAAAAAGCTGGCAGAAAAATACGACATTGAAACCGAAGTGCTCACCCCCAGCATTGATTCTCCCCTCGCAGATTTTAACTCCGAAGCATTCAGGCAGATTGAGGACGCCGTTACCGCCGCATTCCCTCAGGTTGTAACCGTTCCCTATGTAATGACCGGCGCAAGCGACGGACGCTTCATGGGCAAGCTGACCGACAACTGCTTCCGCTTCGTTCCTTTCATCATCAATGAGCAGCAGCTCGAAAGTGTTCACGGCATAGACGAAAATGTCGACATAGAAACCCTTGAGCCCGCTGTTGAATTCTATAAGCATCTTATAAAGGGAGCAAAATAATGGCTGACGAAAAGAAAAACACTTCGGGCAGCAGCATATCCGCTAAAAGCTTTGTCACGGCAATAATCGTTATCGCCGTGCTCATGGTGCTGGCCTACATACTGACTCTTGTTCTCCCCGGCTGTGAGATATCCTTCGGAAAGTGGATACTCTCTCCTTTCCTTGTTCTCGGTGCCGAGGGAAGCGGAACTATTATCGCGGTAATCGCGTTCCTGCTGGTTATCGGCGGCATTTTCTACTGCCTTGAGCAGTGCGGACTCATCGCCTATATGCTCGATAAAATCGCGGGCAGATTCGGCGATGCAAAATATAAGCTTCTCGCCGTAACCATGTTCTTCTTCATGGCAATCGGCGCAATGATAGGCTCATTTGAAGAGGTTGTTCCCCTCGTTCCTATAGTCGTCGCTCTTGCGGTTAAGCTGGGCTGGGATGCTCTCACCGGTATGGGCATGAGCCTGCTGGCAGTCGGCTGCGGCTTTGCCTCCGGCGTATTCAACCCCTTTACCGTCGGCGTTGCTCAGGAGCTTGCGGGACTTCCCATGTTCTCCGGCGCAGGCATGCGCGCAATAAGCTTCGTGCTTATCTACGCTCTGCTCTGGTTCTTTGTCCGCGCCCACGCAAAGAAGGTTGACAAGGGCATCGA
>JAZLFI010000230.1:0-1092 GCA_045615725.1 Oscillospiraceae bacterium | reverse complement strand
ATTACAAGCCTTGTATTCGATCCGCCCTTTTTGGCTACCACCGGGAAGTCGCTGATAGAAGGAAACGGCAACATCATCAACCGCCGTTTCACCGTCTGCAAAAACGAACATGATTTACAATCTTTATATGCCGATGCCGTCAGGGAAGCACAGCGAGTGCTTAAACCCGGCGGCATTTTTGTATTCAAATGTCAGGACAAGGTTTCCTCCGGCAAGCAGTACTGGATGCACTGTTTTGTATATGAGCTGGCAACGCAGAACGGCTTTGAAGCTGTGGATCTGTTCGTACTCTTAGCCAAAAGCAGACTTGTTGCCAATTGGCAGCGTAATCAGAAACACGCTCGGAAATTTCACTCATATTTCTGGGTTTTCCGAAAGAAAAAAGCGGCATAAACGCACCAATAGAAACGCCTAATAATTGTGTATATTATGGTTCAGATATAGCTTGCTATATTCTCCGTTCAGAGTGATATATGTACACAACGAAGGGGCAAGACCCCGGAAAACGGAGGAACGAACATGAGATACATTGATAAGACCGGCTGCAAGGGCGCATTTGAAAAGGGCAAGAACAGCGAGATTAAGAGCATGGGCAAGCTTACCAAGACCGCCTGCCACATTGCCGAACAGAACAGGCTCGGGCTTTTAAAGACCCGCCAGGGATACTACAGAGTCATCAGAGAGTCCGGTCTCGGAGCCTACGAAGACTTCTTCACCACCCTCGCCGAGGTTGACGATTTCCTCAAGCACCTCGATCAGCACGAGAACACCAGGTACTGAGGAGAACAGAGCGATGACAAGATTTGAAAGGGACAAGAGTGAAGCCCTGAACGGTAACGAGATCGAGGTTCTGAAACGCCGCAAGGCAGAGCTTGAGCGGCTGACCGCCGAAGGCAAAGGATGCAAGAACGGCTTCCGCAGACAGTGCATTGCCCAAGAGGTCGCAAGGCTGACGGCCGAGTACAACGAGATCAGCAATAAATTCTGAGAGGTTTCCCCTACATTTTAGGGGAAACCTCAATACACTACTTCGGAGTCGCACCCATCCGGGTGGCGGCTATTTTTTATGCCTATGATACGAAAACTGAAACA
>JAZLFI010000229.1:0-1100 GCA_045615725.1 Oscillospiraceae bacterium | reverse complement strand
GAGGGATATATGCTCAAGGCGGACAGCCTGAAAGCAACCTACAACGATGACGGAGAAAAAATCTGTGAACTGACACCCGGCGACGGCAACACCTATACCTTCACCATGCCTGCGGCAGCTGTGACCGTAACGGCAGAGTTTACGGAAAAACCTGCGCTCACCCTGCGGGATATTCTCGGCACCGTCGGGGGAACGTACAGCGGAATTAACAGATCAGGGACTTTCGTCACAATAACAATTAACAGTAACGAAATCAGTCTGGTTACTATTTATTCTTACGGTTATGCAGAAAGGACAATTCTTGGTAATACCGGTACAAAAATATGGAACACCGAGACTTTTGTGAACGGACAGCCCGTGTTCGATGATAAAGATTACAATGAGATTGAAAATGAGACAATAGAAACATTTTTGAACCTCGAAGTAGAGATTTTGACAGAAAATGAAATTTTCCATGACGTTACGGGTATTCCTGCGGGAAGCTATGTCGTGGGTGAGGAGATGGTTTTCTATAACGAGCAGAACGGCGTGACACAGAACTCGATATATTTTGGAGCGGTACTTAACCGCATTGGCGATACGCCCGATGAACCCGTCCACGAGCACACCTTCTCGGACGAGTGGAGCAATAGTCCGACCCACCATTGGCACGATGCCGCCTGCGAGCATACCGAGTTCGTCTCCGGCTTCGGTGCGCACACCTTCGATGAAGGCGTGACAGAGGGCAACAAGACCACCTACACCTGCACTGTATGCGGATATCAGAAAATCGTATACAATACCGCAGGCGATAACGAGGGCGAAATCATCGGCGGAACATCCTACACCGGCATTTCGCTGACTTTGGGCAGTGATATAGCCATCAACTTCTATATGGATCTCACCGACGAGGCAAGAGAAAAAGGCACAATGACCTTTGACATCGGCGGCAGGATCGTTACCCTCAAAGGCACCGATGCAAAGTATAACGAAACGGAAAAGAAATATTATTTCCAGACACCGCTGACCGCTCTTGAAATGAACGAGACCGTAAAGGCAACATTCAAGTTTAACGGCATCGAATATGTTCAGGAATATTCCGTTCAGCAATACATTGATAA
>JAZLFI010000228.1:0-11194 GCA_045615725.1 Oscillospiraceae bacterium | reverse complement strand
CTCGACTCCATCTCCCATGCAACCTGCTCAATGGCGATTGATGTTGATGCAAAGGGCATAGTCGTCTGCTCCATAAGCGGCACAACCGCACGCATGGTAAGCCGTTTCCGCTGTCCCATGGATATCATTGGCATGACGACTGATGAAAAGGTATGGCGTCAGCTGGCGCTTTCCTGGGGTGTAACTCCCGTCATGAGCAAGGAGTTTCAGTCCATGGACGTAATGTTCTACTACGCCGTTGAGCACGCAAAAGTGATACTAAATCTTGAAAGCGGCGACAATGTTGTTATCACGGGCGGCATGATAGGCGGCCCCAGCGGAAACACAAACACAATCAAGGTTGAAACAATATGATATAAAAAAATAATCCCATCCGAATGGATGGGATTATTTTTCTGGTGCGAGAGAGGAGACTTGAACTCCCACGTCGGTTGACACACGCCCCTCAAACGTGCCTGTCTACCTGTTCCAGCACTCTCGCATAGCCTAAATTAAAGGCAAGGGTTATTATAGCAGATATATGACGAATGTCAATAGTTTATTTCAAAAAAGTTTATCTCTTTACATTTGTAAATTTTCTTCGCTTGTTTTATGTATTTAACAGTGCTACACTCTACACAAAGCAAAACTTTTTATGTATGGAGAATATAATTATGAGATCCAAAACAATTCTCGTCGTCATATTATTAATGCTTACATTCTCGCTGACTGCCTGCGCAGGTGCGGGCGATTGGACCTACGACAAGCTCCCTGGCAATTATGAAGTCTGGCGCATAAACTCTGAGGAAAAGGTTTTGGGAAGAAGAGACGGTCAAGCCCTCTTCCATACCATTGACGAGAGCATTTCGGAGTTTTGCTATAATGACTCATTCATTGCAGTCAAGACAGCTGACAGTTATTACGTCGTCAGAGTCAAGGACGATACTGTAATAGGACCGCTGACTGAAGATGAATTTAACGCACTGCATCCGGGCGAGATGTGCGGCTGGATAAGCACAGACCGCATGCCGGACGATGCGCACTACTAAATTTTGAATATCATAGAAAATTTCGCGCAAAATACCTCCGTATACATTTTTATACGGAGGTATTTTTATATGTCAAAACGTATTGCCATACCCGTTTCGGCTATGCTTATTCTCATTCTGTGCATGGGCATTTTCGTTCCGAGTATTGCGGAGGGCTCTGCACCCGTTGCGGAAAACTTTGAGTTTGAAACCTACCGCGATGTTTCCTACGGCGGTCAGCTTTCCGCCATTGACCCCGAAGGCGACACACTCAGCTTTGAAATCACAACCGAGCCCGTAAAGGGCACGATTGAGCTTAACGACGACGGTAGCTTTGTCTACACCCCCGACGAGGGCAAAAAAGGCAAGGACTATTTCGGCTACAAGGCAATCGATGCTGAGGGCAACTCTTCTCAGGAGGCAACCGTTATTATCCGTCTTCTCAAGCAGGAAACCGATATCAGTTATTCCGACATGGCAGACTCTGCAGCCGAGTATGCGGCGGTAAGGCTTGCCGAATGCGGAGTATTCACAGGCGCTAAATTCGGCAGCGAATACTGTTTCTGTCCCGATGAGACTCTCAGCCGCGGTGAATTTCTCGCGCTTTGCCTTGAGGTAACGGATGCGGACATTTTAAACGGCGTTGTGAGCACGGGATTTTTCGACGATGACAGCATCCCCGACTGGCAGAAGGAGTATATTTCGACTGCCGTGCGAAACGGTGTAGTCAAGGGCTATCCCGCGGCAAAGGGTGCTTTCTTTGATGCAGACAGCGCCATCACAAAATCCGAGGCTGTTGCCATGCTTTCCAGAACGCTCAGGCTTTCCGACGTGAGTTATGTAAACCTGAATGATGGCATTCCCGCATGGATTGAGCAGGATACCGCAAACCTCTACGCAAACGATATTGTAACAGATGTCAGCGCAATGGACGCTCCCCTAACCCGCGCAGATGCGGCGATGATGCTTTCAAGCGCAATGGATATTGAATAAAAGAAAAGACGTGACATATGTCACGTCTTTTTTAACGTTTCAAGAAGCTCTTCGTCGGCTTCTGCCATTATTGTGTTGTAGTCTGTATAAATGACCTTGCCTGGAAGTGAGCCTGAGGGCTTTTTTACGAAACGCACCAAGGTGTAGTCCACTGCGGTTTTGCCGCCCTCTCTGCCCTGAGAGAAGTAGACCGCCAGAGATGCGGCCTCTTCGATTGTCTTTTCGGGCGGGTTTAATCCTTCACAGCTTATTATGACATGGCTTCCGTGAACGGATTTGGTATGAAGCCATATATCCGTTCTACGCGCGGTTTTTGTGGTCAGCTCGTCATTCTGGCTGTTGTTGCGTCCCACGAGGATTTCAAAGCCGTCAGAGGAAACGAAGCTCAGGCAGGGCTGTTTTTTCGCTTTGTCGGGCTTTGCGCCTTTCTGCTTCCTGATATAGCCCGTATCGGTAAGCTCGCGGCGGATATCCGCAAGGTCGCGTTCGGTTTCCGCGCGGTCAATTTCGTCAAGAACACTGTTCAGATAATCAAGCTGTTTCTCGCCCTCGGCTATGAGCTTTGTGAGGTAGCTTTCGGCGGTTTTGAGCTTGTTATATTCCTTAAACATCTGTGCCGCATTCTGCTGTGGTGTCTTTAAGGGGTCAAGCTCAATTTCCACTTTGGGACAGTCCTCTGAGTAATAGTCCTCGCAGCTAAGCTTTGTATCTCCCTTTTTCATGCGGTACATATTGGCGGTAATGAGCTCTGCATTTTTGCGGATTGTGTCCCTGTCCTCGGTGCGCTTTAATTCCTCGCGCTGTGAAGAAAGCTTTCGGGCGATGCGGTCACGGGCGGTCTTGACGCTGTGGCTCAATTCCCTGCCTCTTTTTCGGCGGCGTTCAATGCTTTCGCGCTTTGAATAATATGCGTCGAGCAGTGAAGAAAAGTCAGGCAGAATTTCGGTCTGCATTCCGTTTCCGTACTGCTTCAGCGCCATGAACGAAAACTCGCGGGGCTTACCGTCTTCAAGGAGAAGCGTGGGTGTAAAATCCCCTGCTTCCACGGTGTCAATGAGTGCGTCAATAGCGTCGGGAAGAAGCTCGGGGTCGTCATAGCTTCGGCATGCAATCTCGCGGCAGATAAGGGGCGAAAGTCCCGAAAAGCTATCCATAAGCTGTTTATCCAAAGGCTTTGAGAAATCTGCGTTTTTAAGTATTTCGCGGCGCTCATCGGATGAAAGCGAAAACACCAGCGGTTTTCTCTGCTTAGGCGGCAGGCGGTAAATCATTCCCGGGAGCATTCTGCGCTCGGCATCTCCGCCGAAATCCATGCGGCGCAGGCAGTCGATTATTCTGCCGTCGGCGCCTATAAGCACGAGATTTGCGCTTCTGCCCATAAGCTCCACGGCAAGACGCAGGTCTATATTATCGCCCAGCTCATTGCGGCTGAGAATATCAATAATGAGCAGTCGCTCATAGTCGGGCTGAGTCAGCTTTTCTATTCTTGCACCGATGAGGTATTTTCTTAGCAGCATGCAGAACATGGGCGGCTCGGCAGGGTTTTCATAGCTCACATTTGTGAGCTGAATTCTGCCGCTTCCCGCTCCCGCATTAATAAGCAGGCGCATATTCTCCCCGTTATTGCGGACAGAAAGAAGAATACTGTCGCGCTCGGGCTGTTGGATTTTATCAATGCGCGCGCCGACGATTTTTTCGTCAAGCTCGCGTTTTATGGCAGACAGTACTATTGCATCAAGCGCCATGATATTCCTCCACGCAGATTGCGTAAAGCTCGTTTATTCTGTCCACTCTGCCCTGCAGATACAGCCAGCCGAACAGTGCTTCAAGGCCTGTTGCGGCATGGTACTGGCTTATATCCGCCTTGTGCGGAACGGAATTAACCTTTGTGTTTCTGCCCCGCTTATACACCGACATTTCCTCCTCGGTGAGTACGGGCATGAGCTTTTCCATTGCCGCCGCCTGCGCAGGTGCGTTTACAATAGCTACCGTCAGCTTATGCAGATCGGTTACCTTAGTATGTCCCTCGCGGCAGAGCATGGTGCGGGTCAGAAGCTCGTAAACTCCGTCGCCTATATGGGCAAGGCCGAGCATGCTTATTTTATTTATATCCTGCAGATTCATTTCAGGGCAGAAGTAGTTTTTCATAGTGTTCACCTAACAAAACAGGGCGCTTAGCGCCCTGTTTATTATATTTCTTCGTCGGAGTCTTGCATATCTTCAAACTCGAGCTGAGTCTGGAGAACCTCGGTGGGGGCTGTGCCGTTAGTGTACTGCATCTCCGCCCACTCCTCTTTTGTTATAAGAATCTGTCGAGGCTTTGAGCCCTCAAATGGGCCGACAATGCCCAGTTCTTCCATCTGGTCGACAATTCTCGCGGCTCTCGAATATCCAAGCTTCAGTCGGCGCTGAAGCATGGAAACGGATGCCTGCTTGGTGTCGAAGATAACGTCAACCGCCTGAGGCAGAAGCTCATCATAATCGGATGCGCCGCCTGCGGACTCGTTATCCGAGGAAGCACCCTTGCCGCCGCTGTTTTTCTCCTCAGCGGCTTTTTCAATCTGAGCCATAACCTCATCGCTGTACTGAGCGGTGGACTGTTTCTTAATAAACTCGACAATCTGGTCGCGCTCTTCGTCGATGACAAATGCGCCCTGCACGCGCAGGGGCTTGCCGCAGCCGATAGGCGCATACAGCATATCGCCCTTGCCGATGAGCTTTTCGGCGCCTGCTGTATCGAGGATTATGCGGCTTTCCATTGCGGAGGAAACCGCAAATGCGATACGGCTGGGGATATTTGCTTTCATAAGTCCCGTGATAACATCCGCGGAAGGACGCTGGGTTGCTATGATGAGGTGCATTCCTGCGGCACGTCCCATCTGGGCAACGCGGCAGATGCTCTCTTCAACTTCCTTGGAAGCGACAAGCATAAGGTCTGCCAGCTCATCGATAACAACAACGACGTTAGGCATCTTGGGCTGTCCGTTTTCAGCGAGGTAGTCGTTATAGGATTCAAGATTTCTGACGCTAACCTCGGAGAACAGGCGGTAACGCTTGAGCATTTCGGTTACTGCCCACTGGAGTGCGCCCGCGGCCTTCTTCGGGTCGGTTACGACGGGGATGTAAAGGTGGGGTATGCCGTTATATACACCCAGCTCGACCATCTTCGGGTCAATCATTATGAGCTTGACATCTTCGGGGTCGGACTTATACAGAAGGCTTATGATAAGGGAGTTCATGCAGACGGATTTACCCGAGCCTGTTGTACCTGCAATAAGCAGATGGGGCAGCTTTGAGATATTTCCGACGACGGGGTCGCCTGCGATATCCTTGCCGACAGCAAAGCTGAGCTTGGATTTTGCGGTGCTGAACTTGGAGGAATCGATTATATCGCGCAGGTAAACATCGCTTACCGCTTTGTTGGGAACTTCGATTCCGACAGTGGAAAGTTTATTGGGGATAGGTGCAATTCTTACGCTTTCAACGCCGAGCGCAAGAGCTATATCGCCTGCAAGATTTGTGAGGCGGTTCAGCTTTACACCCTGCTCAAGCTCAAAATCGTAGCGGGTTACAGTGGGTCCGTGGATTGTGCCTGCTACGCGTGCATTGACACCGAAGCTCTTGAGAGTGCTTTCAAGTCTGTCACGGTTGAGGCGAAGCTCCTCCTCCGCGTTTGTAGCGCTGGCATGGCCCTTCTTAAGCAGATAAATGGGCGGGAAATGATACTCGTCCTCATTGGTCTGCGCTTCAATCTGGCTTGTGATTGCGGCAGTTTCTGCGGCAACCTCTGCCTCGGATATTTTCTTTTTGGGTGCGGCGGGAGTATCCTCGGTGTTAATCTCCGCAACTGTTACGCCTGCGATGCTTGCCGCTTCCTCAACGGATATGGGCTCGACATCGTCGGTATGGTTTACCTGAGGCTTCTTTGCGTTTTTTGTTCTGTTTTTCTTGCCGAAAAATCCGTCAACGGGAGTATCGTCAATGATAATCTCGGGTTCTTTCTTCTCGGGCTTCTTTGCAAAAAGAACGTCATCGTCAAGAGGAATATCGATTGCACTTACGACGGGCTTGGGCTTCTTTTCCGCAACAGGCTTCGAGGGCTCTTCTTTGGGTTCTTCCTTTGCCTCTTTTTCTTTGCGCGCCTTTTTACGTCTTTCGGGCATATGGATAAGCGGCTCTTCGGGCTCGGGCTGAGGCTCATACTCAATGTGCTCACGTCCGTTTATCCACTCGCCTATTTTCTTGGGGGTCACATTAAATGCCACCATCATCAGTATGATTAAGGCGAAGAACAGGATAATAACCGCGCCGTATTCATTAAATGCCAGCTTGCAGCCGTATGCAAGCAGCCCGCCGAGAACGCCGCCGCTTGTCATTTCCTGACCGCCTTCATAAAGTTCGGTTACGATTGTGTCGATTGACGAGGAGGCAAATCTGAGCTTTCCGAACACCAGATCACACAGAGCTCCGATTACGACGGGAAGGCAGAGTGCGCCGAAGGTGCGCCACGCAACAGGTCTGCCGCGATGGAAGCCCTGGATGCAGGCGACGAGAATAAAGACAAGTGCGCATATCCAGAAGCCGTAGCCCACGAAGCCCTTGAGAACATTGCCGATTGCGCCGACAACAAGGCCGTCGCTTGAGAACATGGCAATAATCGTAAGCAGGGCAAGGAAGGCAAATACCACAGCCGCAACTTCCCTGCGGATAGGCTGCTTCTTAACCTCGGCTTTAGCGTTTTTAGTATTCGAGCTTGCCTTGGTATTGGATTTTGCCTTTGTTCCTGTATTTGTTTTTTTCTTGGTATTTGTGCTTTGTGCCATTTAAGGGCATCCTTTCGTTATCCGAATATTAATGAGAGAATAATTGTAAGTGCACCGACAAGCCAGCAGTAGTATGAAAATCCGCCGAACTTGCCCTTATTGACTATGTATCTTATCAGCATTATGGACATTACGCCCGATACCATTGCCGCTATCATTCCGAAGAGATATGCGGGGATGAGCGATGCATCAATTCCCGCTTTGAACGCTTTTATAAGCTCAAGGAATGTTGCGCCCAGAACTGCGGGAATGCTCATCAAAAGCGAAAACTTAACCGCATAATCGCGCTTCTGTCCGGTTGCAAGACCTGCGGTGATTGTGGTTCCCGAACGGGACAGGCCGGGAAGAGTTGCAACGCACTGACACAGTCCGATTATAAGTGCATCTTTAAAGCGCATGTTGTTTTCGTTTTTATTTCCGACTTCCAGTCTGTCGGCAACATAGAGGATAAAGCCCGTGAGAACCAGCGCTATGCCGACGAAGAAGGTTTTGTCGGTAAGCATGTCTATGTAATCGTTGACGGGCAGAATTAATACGAGGGGCAGAGTTGCCGCGCAGATAAGCAGGAACATTCTTGCCGCGGAAAAAGGCTTTTTTCCCGGCTTTACCGCGGGTTTGCGTCCCTTAATAAGGTCAACAACGTCTCTGAACATGGCTTCAATGTCAGTCCAGTAAACGAAACAGATTGCTATAAGCGTTCCGAAGTGAAGCAGAACATCGAAAAACATATGTCCGTTTTCAATGTCGCTCATTCCGAAAAGATTCTGGAGTATGGCAAGATGGCCCGAGCTTGATATAGGCAGGAATTCTGCTATGCCCTGGACAAGTCCGAGTATTATGGCGTTTCCAATTGTCATAAGCTGCTATCCTCCCTGTTCAAAGATATTATGTATACCATTTATCAAGTTATAATACCATATTTTTTCTGTCTAATCAAGGCTTTTATGTACCGTTTTTTGCGGCAGAACGCTTTTATTGAGGCGGATTCATTCTGCCGTGGAGATAATCGAGGGCATCGGAAAGGGTGCCTATACTGTCGATAAGTCCGCAGTTTACCGCCTCTTCCCCGTAAATTACACTACCCACATCGTTTGCAAGCTCATCGGTCTGCATCATGAGCTTTGTATACATTTCCCGGGAAATATTGGAATGGGTAGTAACAAAGGACACTATGCGCTCCTGAATTCTGGCGAAATAATTATAGGTCTGGGGCACGCCGATTACGACTCCGTTTAAACGCACGGGGTGGATTGTCATTGCCGCAGACGGAGCAATAAAGCTTTTTGACGCGGCAACCGCCAGAGGCACGCCGATGGAATGTCCTCCGCCGAGGACGAGGGAAACCGTCGGCTTTCTCATGCCTGCGATAAGCTCGGCTATACCCAGCCCCGCTTCCACATCTCCGCCCACGGTATTGAGCAGGATTAAGAGGCCCTTTATCTCCTCCGACTCCTCAACGGCGGCAAGCAGAGGCATGATGTGCTCATACTTCGTCGTCTTGGTATCCTCGGGAAGTATCTGATGCCCCTCTATCTGGCCTATAATGCTGAGGCAGTGTATCTGTCCGTTGTTATTATCGGTCTGCGTGCTTCCGAAGTTTTCGATGTTTTCGGTATCCATAAAAAATCACCTCTGAACTATTTTGCCGTTCAGAGGTGAAATTATTAATTCTTATGCTTCGTATGCGGCGAGAACGCCCTTATAGGTCATATAGCAGTCGAACTTTGAAACAACTTCAAAGGGTGCGTGCATGCTCATGACGGGAACGCCTGCGTCAATGGTATCGATATTGCGGTTTGCCATGTACTTTGCGATGGTACCGCCGCCGCCCTGATCGACCTTGCCAAGTTCCGCCATCTGCCATACAACGCCGTTTTCCTCAAAGGTCTTGCGCAGATATGCGACGACCTCGGCGGATGCATCGCTTGTGCCGGATTTGCCGCGTGCGCCTGTGAACTTGCAAATGCCCATACCGTAGTTGAGCTTTGCCTCGTTGCGCTTTTCGGAAACCTCGGGATAATTGGGGTCAAATGCGTTGCATACGTCAGCCGAGAGGCAGAAGCTGTTTTCAAAGCATCTTCTCACGTCCACGCACTGCTCGGCGCAGAGGTCTTCCATGAAGCACTCAAAGGACTTGCTCTGCATGCCGCTTACGCCGTCAGAGCCCGTTTCTTCCTTGTCGGCAAGGATGCAGACGCAAGTCTTATTGGGCATTTCGACATCGAACATCGCCTTGAGCTCTGCGAATGCGCAGACGCGGTCATCGTGGCCGTAGCCGCCGATGAGCGAGCGGTCGAGGCCGATCTCGCGGACTTCAAATGCGGGGACTGCAGTGAGCTCTGCGGAAAGGAAGTCCTCCTCAACGATGCCGTAGCGGTCATTGAGTATGCTCATGATTGCAAGCTTTACTCTGTCCTTGCCCTCGTCGGCATAAGGAACACTGCCGATGATGATGTTGAGGTTTTCCGCGGGAATTCCCTCGGACATTTTCTTCTTCATCTGGTCCTGTGCAAGATGCGGAAGCAGGTCGGTGATTACAAACTGGGGCTCGTCGCTTTCGCGTCCGATAGTTACATCAACAACCTCGCCGTTTTTGAGTGCGACAACACCGTGAAGCTCAAGAGGAATGGTAACCCACTGGTACTTCTTTATGCCGCCGTAGTAATGAGTCTTGAAGAATGCAAGCTCATCGCTTTCAAACAGAGGGTTCTGCTTGAGGTCAAGGCGGGGTGAATCAACGTGCGCGCCTGCAATGACACAGCCCTTATCAAGAGGCTCCTCGCCCATGACTGCGAGCATGAGTGCCTTGCCGCGATTGTTGCGGTATATCTTACTGCCGGGCTTGAGCTCCATGCCGCGCTCGTATTCAACAAAGCCCAGCTCTTCCGCCTGCTTAATTGCAAGCTTTACGGCCTCGCGCTCGGTGCGGGCATTGTTCAGAAATGCCATGTATTCCTTGGAATACTCCTCAAGTGCAATGCGTTCTTCGCCGTCGATGAGGTCATAGCCGTTTTTCTGTTCGTAGAAAAGTTCTTTTCTCATGTCTTCCATTTAAAGTACTTCCTTAAGTGTATTTTTAATATTAATTATAAACTCGTCCTTCGTGCCGTCGTTTCGGATAATTTTATCGCACTCGGCTTCAAAATATGCGTTATCTTTCTGGGCGTCAACACGCTTTTCCGCATATTCCCCGCTTATATTGTCCCTTTGCATTATGCGTTCTATGCGCTTTTCGCGGTCGGCTATTATACCGATGACGCTGTCGCACTTTTTGCCTATGCCGCTTTCGATAAGGGCGATTGCATCAATTGCGGCAATTTCTCCTCCCTGCATTGCCCAGTCGGAAACTACTTTTTCCACCTCGGTTGTTATATGGCGATGGGTTATCGCGTTGAGCTTATTGAGCGCCTCGGGGTCTGCAAAAACTCTGTTGCCCAAAGCCTTGCGGTCAAGCTCGCCGTTAATTACAACGCCTGCAAACTCGGCATCGATATCTGCAAGAAGCTCTGCGTTGCTCTTTAACATTTCGTGGTAAAGCTCGTCGCAGTCAATAATAAGCGCGCCGCAGTTTTTAAGCTCCTTAAGCACTGTTGTTTTACCGCCGCCCGTGCCGCCTGTTATGCCGATTATCTTCATTTTTTCGACTAATGCGGATTTTATCTCCGCTTCGGGCAGGGCACCCTGCCGCAGAATTTTATACGGAGTGCGGCTCATGTCGATAATGGTTGACTCTGTTCCTATGCCGCATTCGCCGCCGTCGATTACCGCGGCAATCTTTCCGTCAAAATACTGCATGACCCGCTCGGCATTCTTGGGGCTTTCCTCACCTGAGGGGTTTGCAGAGGGTGCGGCAAGCGGAAGCTTTGCCTTGCGCAGAAGCTCAAGAGTCAAATCGTGCTTGGGACAGCGGAGCGATACCGTGTCGCCGCCTGCGCGGACAATGTCGGGAACGATTGCTTTTGATTTAAGCACTATGCTAAGCGGACCCGGCCAGAACTTTTCGGCAAGCGTTTTCGCCTGCACGGGCACATCCTCGCAGTAACGCTCCATGGCATCGCTGTCAGGCACCATGAGCGCAAGAGGTTTTACCTGCGGTCTGCCCTTGACCTCGTATATCATCTCAACGGCTTTCGCGTCAAGGCCGTTGCCCGCAAGGCCGTAAACCGTTTCCGTCGGCACCGCCACAAGCTCGCCGCTTTGTATGAGCTTTGCCGCTTTTTCTATGTTTTCTCTTATTATCTCAGTTTTCATTTCTCTCAGCCTGGTTCTTGAGTTTTTCCGTCTGGTCGGCGGTTGTAAGCGCGTCAATTATGGGGTCGAGGTCGCCGTTAATGACGTTGGCAATATTGAAGTTTCGCACATCGCCCGTCA
>JAZLFI010000227.1:0-11732 GCA_045615725.1 Oscillospiraceae bacterium | reverse complement strand
CTTTGCTGATGCAACGGGTTTTCTGGGCAGATTCGAACTGCCACAACGCATCACGCTTGGTGCGTGATACATTGTGATGCCGGATTAAAAAATTGCCTTCGGCAATTTATAAGAGGTCAGCAGTTCGAAAACCCGACAAATGCAAAAAGACAGTCACCCAAAAGGGTAACTGTCTTTTTGGAGCTGCTGAGCAGATTCGAACTGCTGACCTCATCCTTACCAAGGATGCGCTCTACCTACTGAGCTACAGCAGCAAAGCTGATGCCCCTTAAAAAAGGGGCATCTGTGGCGACCGAGAAGGGACTTGAACCCTCGACCTCCGGCGTGACAGGCCGGCGTTCTAACCGACTGAACCACTCGGCCACGGCTCAGTTAATATAACAGATTTTCACGTACTTGTCAACAAGTTTTATCAAAAAACCCGAATAAATTTTTTCGAAGAATTACTTCTTCTTTTTCTTCTTCTTTCCGCTCTGTTTCTTGCGGGCGGCGCGCTCTGCCGCTTTCTTTTCTTCAAGAGCCTTTTTTGTGCGCGTGTTGACTGCAAATACACATGCAATTACGGCTATTGCGGCAATCGCTATTATTGTAATATAGTTCATTTGCAACTCCTTATACGATGTAATGACTTTAAATGCTGCAATAAGTTTACCATATATAATAGAAATGAGCAATAATAATAGTGAAAAAGTGCTTGACTTTATGCGGAAACTGAATTATAATACACAAGCTGTCAAATTAATATTTGATTACACTCGGAGAAGTCGCGTAGTCCGGCCGAGCGCGCACGATTGGAAATCGTGTAATACCCAAAAGGTATTCGAGGGTTCAAATCCCTCCTTCTCCGCCATGAAAACAAGACCTCAACTTTGAGTTGAGGTCTTGCTTTTTGCGATTAGAAAATAAATGTGAATATACCTTAAAATGTCGGACGAAAATGTTGAATTTGGTTGGTAATTGATATATACTGACAAAAGCAGAAAAAAGAAAGGCCGAGATATAAAAATGGCAACAGTAAAGAGCGAAAAGGATACAAAAGCCTTAAATAATAAAAAAGCTGATCCAAAGAAAGACATGGCAAAGAAGCAAAGAGCGTGTGTGATTTTATTCATACTTCAGCTTGTCGGCGCTGTTTTGCTTACCGTATCACTTATTTCTTCGGATATGATACCCGCAGTTTATCTTCTGGCGCTGGTATCAATAGAGGTAATCCTGCTTGTGGTGTCCTGGGAACTGTTCTTCCTGAGAGCTTCCGAAAGCGGACCGAAAGCCCTTGCAGCACGCCGCATAATTGCAGGCATTATATCCATAATCATTTTCGCTATGGGTGCTGTTGTTGCCTTTGCGCTGGACAAAGCCAGTGATACACTCAAGGAGATTACATCTCAGAAGACAGTTACTACTGTTGTCGGAGTTTATGTTCTGAAGGATGATCCTGCTCAGAACATTGCCGATGCGACAGATTACGATTTCGGTTTTTCAAATGCTTACGACGAAAAGAGCACTCAGGATGCTATAAAAAGCATCAAAAAGGAAATAGGCAAATCACCCAAGACGGAAGAATATGATGTCACCATGGCAATGGTAGACGCTCTCTACGAGGGCGATGTTGACGCGATTATTCTCAACGAGTCCTATGCCTCCATTGTTGAAGACCAGGAGGAATACAAGGACTTTTCTAAGGAAACAAAGCTTATCTACGAATACGAAAGCACATCGCTCGCAAATAGCAAAGATAATAAGAAGTCAGGTGACCTGAGCAAGTTCGTGGTTTACCTGAGCGGCTCGGATACCAGAAGCAAGACCCTTAAAGTCAGCCGAAGCGATACCAACATCCTCATGGTAGTAAATACCGAGACCAAGGAAATCCTGCTTGTTAACACTCCCAGAGACTATTATGTTCCCACTGCTGCCAGCAAAAACGGAGCACGTGACAAGCTGACACATTGCGGTATCTACGGCATAGACTGCTCAATGAAGACACTTTCCAATTTGTACGATTTGGATATTGACTATTACGCACAGATAAACTTCACCGGATTTGAAACTCTGATTGATGCAATCGGCGGTGTTACGGTCCATTCCGATACTGCATTTACCGCATATACTGACCACGATGTTCATATCCAGAAGGGTGAGAACCACCTTAACGGTAAGCAGGCGCTTGGCTTTGCAAGAGACAGACATCATCAGCCCGGCGGCGACAATGACCGCGGCAAAAACCAGATGAAGGTTATCGCTGCGGTAATAGACAAGCTTTCTGCAGGAACCATCCTTTCAAATTACACGGATATTCTTGAGAGCATGGAAGGAATGTTCGTAACCGATATGACAAAAGCGGACATCAATGCACTGGTTAAAATGCAGCTGAAGGATATGGACTCGTGGGATATCAACAGCTGTGCTGTAACCGGCTCTGACGGCTCCAGCACCACATACTCCACTCCCGGTTCAAAGGCATATGTAATGTACCCCGACGAGGAGTCTATTGAAAAAGTTGCGGAGCTTATTGACAGAGTTCTTGACGGCGAAAAGCTGACCAAAAATGACCTTAAATAATACAAGAGCTTCCCACCTGAAATCAGGTGGGAAGTTTTTAACTGATATACATTAATATAGGATATTGCTATTGCAAAAATAAGCAAATTAATATATACTATTATGCGCTGTTTTCGCGAACTTGAAACGTGTGTATAATTATTGATAAGCTTAATAACCTTGCGCGGTGACCTGTTATCACCAGAAAGAAGATAGAGAAATGCTTAAAACAAGGACTCCCGTTATTTTCCTCATTCTCCAGTTGCTGGCATCAGTTCTGCTGACCTACACAATGCTAGATTCGGATATGATCCCTATGCTCTATATCGTAATAGCAGTTCTGGTTGAAACAATACTTCTTATTGTATCGGCAATGCTCTCGTTCATGGATGTAAGAGGAAAGAGAAAGAAAACCGTAATATTCAGACGTGTTATTGCCGCGATACTCTCGGTAATAATGCTCAGCGTTTCAATTTTCAGCTACCTGTTCATGGGAAAACTGGGCGATACGATTAACAACATAAGCTCCAAAGGCGTTTCTACAACAACCGTTGGTGTTTATGTCCGCGCGTATGACCATGCTGATGAAATCAGCAAAACGAAGAACTATCTGTTCGGCTATTCAACCGCATTCGATAAAGAAAATACCAAGGATGCACTTAAGGCAATCGAGAAGGAAATCGGCAAGAATCCCGACACCCTGGAATACGATGACATTATGAAGATGGTGCAGGGACTCTACGACGGAGATAATGACGCTATCGTTCTGAGCGAATCCTATGCGGCGATTATAGCAGACCAGGATCCTTCGTTTAACTCTGAAACAAAGCTCATATATGAATATAAGGTTGTAAACAAGCTCAATCCTATTAAGAAGGCAAACGGCGATGTAAGCAAGTTC
The DNA here is from genome assembly GCA_045615725.1 of Oscillospiraceae bacterium. Taxonomy (GTDB): domain Bacteria; phylum Bacillota; class Clostridia; order Oscillospirales; family Oscillospiraceae; genus F23-B02. Next base: position 8,293 of record JAZLFI010000227.1, on the reverse strand, counting down.
GTTTTCTACCTCAGCGGCTCCGATACCAGAAATAGAATGCTTGATGTCAGCCGAAGCGACGTTAATATTCTCATGGTAGTTAACACCAAGACCAAGGAAATTCTCCTAGTCAACACACCGAGAGACTACTATGTTCCCATCTCTATAAGCGCAAGCGGACAGTGCGATAAGCTGACCCACTGCGGCATCTACGGAATTGAATGCTCAATGGACACTCTTGCGGATCTGTACGACTGCGATGTGGATTACTACGCACAGATAAACTTCACGGGCTTTGCGACGCTGATTGATGCAATCGGTGGCGTTACCGTCAATTCCGATACTGCGTTCTGCAACAGCCACGACAACCCGCTGCTTGACGGAACAAGCATGAGCGTAAGCGTTGGCCCCAATGACCTTAACGGCGCACAGGCACTGGCGTTCGCAAGAGAACGTATGAATGTCCCCGGCGGCGACAATGACCGCGGCAAGAACCAGATGAAGGTTATTTCTGCAGTTGTTGACAAGATGTCCGCAAGCACCATCCTTTCCAACTATTCGGATATTCTCGACAGCCTTGAGGGTATGTTTATTACCAACATGAGCTCCGATGATATCAATAAGCTCGTTAAGATGCAACTTGAGGATATGTCATCCTGGAGTGTCCACAGCTTCGCAGTTGACGGCACACCCGGCTCCAGCACCACATATTCCATGCCCGGCACCAGCGCATATGTAACTTATCCCAACCAGGATTCTGTTGATCAGGCATCAAAGCTAATAAGCAAAGTGCTGAAGGGCAAGACAATCAAGGATTCGGACTTACAGTAAATGAACAGATACGATATTAAAAGAGGAAGCGGCATTTTAATGCCGCTTTCCGCTATACCGTCACCTTACGGAATAGGAACTCTGGGCAAGGCGGCCTATGAGTTTGTGGATTTTCTTGCGGCGGCAAACCAGTCATGGTGGCAGATTCTCCCCGCAGGCCCCACAAGCTACGGCGACTCACCGTATCAGAGCTTTTCGACCTATGCGGGCAATCCCTATTTTGTGGACCTTGATATGCTCATCGAGGACGGACTGCTGAGCGAAGCCGACACTAAGGCGGTTGACTGGGGTGACAGCGACCGATATGTGGACTACGAAAAAATCTATAATTGCCGTTTTGAAATCCTGCGCAAAGCCGCCGATATTGGCATAGCGCGCGACAGAGAGAAGCTTGATGCCTTTGTTGAGGAAAACAGCGGCTGGCTTCCCGACTATGCTTTATTCATGGCGCTGAAAAGAAAATTCGGCATGAAGGCATGGACGCAGTGGGAGGATTCGGATATCCGCCTGCACAAGGCCGAGACTGTCAGGAAATACAGAGAAGAGCTTACGGATGATATTGAGCTTTTTGAATATATCCAGTACCTGTTCTTTAACCAGTGGAGCGAGCTTCGCTCATATGCGAAGGAAAAGGGAATAGGAATAATCGGAGACCTGCCCATATATGTCGCAATGGATTCTGCCGACGTGTGGGCAAATCCAGAGTGTTTTCAGCTGGACGAAGAAAATCTTCCCGTAGCCGTTGCAGGATGTCCTCCCGACTATTTCTGCGAGGACGGACAGCTCTGGGGCAATCCCCTGTATGACTGGGATACCATGCGCTCAGACGGATACGGCTGGTGGATTCGCCGCATTGACGGCAGCGCAAAGCTGTATGATATGCTCCGTATAGACCATTTTCGCGGCTTTGAGAGCTATTGGGCGGTGCCTTACGGAGATAAGACCGCACGAAACGGAAAATGGGTAAAAGGCCCCGGTATGGACCTTGTCGGCAGACTGACAGCCTGGTTTTCCAACATACGTTTTATTGCCGAGGATCTGGGACTTATGACCCCCGAGGTTCAGAAGCTCCTTGCAGACTCAGGTCTGCCGGGAATGAAAGTTCTTGAATTTGCGTTCGAACCGGGAGAACTGAGCAATTATCTCCCTCACAGCTACGACGAAAACTGCGTCTGCTATGCGGGCACCCATGACAATGCCCCCATTGTTGAATGGAAGGACGAGGTCAGCGCGCAGGAGATTGAATTTGCAAAGCAGTATCTCGGTATAAATGACGAAGAAGGACTGGTTTGGGGAATAATCCGCGGCGGCATGAGCTCGGTTGCGGTGCTGTTTATCACTCAGCTTCAGGACTATCTTGAGCTTGGCAGCGAAGCGAGGATGAACACCCCGGGAACCCTCGGCGGAAACTGGCAGTGGAGGCTGAGAAAGGAAGAACTGACTCCCGAACTTACTGCGAAGATTGCCGAAATTACCCGTATCTACGGAAGAAGCAATCCTAAATGGGCAGAAAAGAATAGAGCAGAAGATAAAAAAACTGATGTGGAATAAATTTCACATCAGTTTTTTCGCATTTCAAGGAAAGAAATGGCTTTTTTTAATTGAATATTAATGAAATTTATGAGATAATCATTAATTGACATAATATTGTTCGAAAACTACGGAAGATTGTATCTGAAAGGGAAATCGCATTGAGGAAAATCGCACTCTGGGAAGCAAAAAACCCACGCAAGGTAATACTGATAGCTCTGCTTCTTATAATTCCGGCAATCATCGGCTTTCTGTTTACGAAGGTCAATTACGACATAATGTCGTATCTGCCCGATGAACTGGAAGCGGTGCAGGGCGAGAAGATACTCGACGAGGTGTTCAACGACGCGGGTATGTCGATGGTTATAATCAACGATATGCCGAAGCAGTATACCGCCGCGCTCAAGGGGGAAATTGAGCAGATTGACGGTGTAAGCAACGTGGTCTGGGTGGATACCATTGCGGATATCGGTATTCCCACGGAAATACTGCCCGACGCCTTTAAAAATATTTTCTACAGCGCCGACGGCGAGAAGACCATGATGCTCGTGCAGTATGACAGCGCAGGTGCGTCGGAGGAATCGCTGAACGCAATTGCGGAGATAAAGCATCTGCTGAACGAAAAATGCTTTATAACCGGACTTTCGGCAGTAGTTGCGGATACAAAGGAAATATCCGAAACTCAGGCGCCGCTTTATATCGCGGTTGCCGTTGCGCTGGCACTTTTTGTAATGGCGCTCATGATGGAATCGTGGGTACAGCCGCTTATAATTCTGTTTTCCCTCGGCATTGCCGTTGCATATAACATGGGAACAAACTTCTTCCTGGGAAATATATCGTTTATAACCCAGAGCATTGCGGCGGTGCTTCAGCTTGGCGTTACCATGGACTACTCCATTTTCCTCATAGACCGATACCACGAAGAACTCCCGAAATTTGATACCCGCGAGGAAGCCATGGCCGAGGCGGTCAGCCAGTCCTTTACCGCCCTTGCGGGAAGCTCACTGACAACGGTGTTCGGCTTTGCGGCGCTTTGCTTCATGAAGCTGGGACTCGGCTTTGATATCGGCTTTGTCATGGCAAAGGGTGTTGTATTCGGTGTTCTTGTTGTAATATTCGTTCTGCCGGCAATACTTATTCTGTGCGACAAATTTATCGTAAGGTTTAAGCACAGGAGCATTCTGCCGAGCTTTGTGAATTTCACGGGCTTTATTCTCAAACACAAAAAGGTGTTTGCAGTATTATTCTTCGTCCTGCTTGTTCCCACATTCCTGCTCCAGCGCAATGTGGACAAATACTACGATATGAATAAGGCGCTGCCGGATTATCTGAGCTCAATCGCAGGACTCAATGAGCTTAAGGACGAATTCGGAATAACGAGTATGCAGTTTGTAATCGTTGACGATACTCTGCCCTCGGATACAATAGTGGATATGGAGCGGGAGATCGGCAGGCTTGACGGAATCAACATGGTGCTGGCTTATAACTCCATTGTCGGCTCAACTGTGCCTGACGATATAATTCCCGATGAACTTCTCGCCATATGCAAGAAGGATAATCTGCAGGTGTTCATGGTAAACTCCGAGCTTGACCAGGCCTCGGATGAATTCACCGAACAGCTCAGCCGTATGAAAGAGATAGTGCGCAGTCACGACCCGAACGGCATCGTAACAGGCGAGGGAGCACTTGTTCAGGCGCTTATGGAAACAACGAAGGTGGACTTTGCCGTAACAGCGATATTGTCCACGGTCGCAATATTCATTCTCATCGCAATCTGCTTTAAATCCATATCTCTGCCCGTAATTTTAGTTCTGAGCATTGAGCTTGCAATCTGGATAAACCTTGCGATATCCAAGCTGATGGGCGCGGAGCTCTCGTTTATTGATCCAACGGTTGTAAACTGCGTACAGCTTGGCGCGACGGTTGACTATGCAATACTGCTGACAACGAAATTCCGTGAGAAGGTGGGACACAATCTCCTGCCTCAGGCGGCAATGCACAAGGCGGTTGCAGGTGCGATGAAATCCATCTGCCAGAGCGCGGCGGTGTTCTTCGCGGCGTGCTTCGGCGTATACCTTGTCTGCGATATCAACATGATTCGCGGTATCTGCGTGCTTCTTGCCCGCGGAGCAATAATAAGCTGTCTTGTAATTGCGGTGTTCCTCGCTCCCGTGCTTTGCGTAAGCGAGAAACTCATTTCAAAAACCACTGTTGAGTGGAGGGGAAATCTATGAAAAATAAAAGATTAATAAGCCTCATTCTTTCACTGATTATGGTCCTCGGTCTTTGCACAGGCTGCGGAAAGAAGGAAGAAAAGGGAAACAGCGTTCTTGACGAAAAGGACTACACACAGAAGGAGTATGCTCTTTCCGATGTTGAGGTCACCAAGGACGAAACCGTATACGTCAATCTTAATTCCGACGGAAGCATTTCAAAGATTAATGTCTCCGACCACCTGCACGCGGCAGAGCCTCAGGTCAGAATTCAGGATACCTCAGACCTTAAGGACATAAACGACGTCAAGACATTTATCGAGCCCGTTATCAAGGACGGCAAGGTGTTCTGGGATATGGAGTCTACCGACCTTTATTATAACGGTACGACCGAAAAAGAGCCGCCCATTTCCGTGGAAATCAAATACTACCTCAACGGCAATCCCATTACACCGAAGCGCCTTGAGGGAAAGAGCGGCAAGGTTGATATTGAGATTAATGTTGTCAATAACCTGAAAAAGACCGTCAATATCGGCGGTGCGGACTATGAACTTTCCTGCCCCATGATTATGGTGGGCGGCATGATAGTTCCCGAAACGGGATTTTCGAACGTCAGCGTTGAAAACGGAACAATGCTTGGCGACGGCTCACATCAGATTGTTATGATGGTGGGTATCCCCGGCATGGACGAAAGCATAGGTGCATCCGCTCTTGGAATTCCCTTCGTAAGTAACGAGCTTTGCCATACAAGCTATAAGATTTCCGCCGATGTTGAGGAGTTTGCAATCGGCAATCTCATGTTTGCCGCAGTTCCTTTCTCTTCAATAACAGCCCTCAGCAATACCGATATGACCGAGGACATGAACGGCATAAATCAGCTCCTTGCGGACCTTGAGAGCGTAATGAAGGCAATGTCCTCCCAGAGCGTTGACAGCGTTATCGATATGCTGTACGGCGATGTATCTCAGACCGAAAAGCTGATTAACACTCTTTCCGATGTGGCTGCGGTTTATGAGAAAAACAAGCCTCTTATTGACTTGCTGATGAACGTCATGTCCGATGAGAATATCAATGCAATCAGCGCACTCGCAGAGGATCTGAACAGCCTTGACCTGTCATCTGCGGAAGGTGCCGCATCGCAGGCTCTTGGTGAGCTCGGCCTCTTACTTTCAACCTTAGGCGGAGATATGAACAATCTTTCCAAGATGGCAAGCGACCTTCAGAAGGTGCTTCCCGTTCTTCAGCGTCTTGAATCCGCACTGAACACCGATGAAATGCAGCTTATCAGAGCAGACCTGCCCCAGAGTCTTGAAAAGGTAAGACAGCTGCGCAATACCCTCCAGGAGAGCGAAAAGCTGCTTAACGATCTTTCCGTAATTACAAATTCCGATTTTGCAAGTCAGATGAAGGTAATTCTCAGCACGGCAACAAAGTATACCGGCGCGGGAAGCATGAGCAAGGCTGAGGTACAGGATCTTGCAGGAAGAATGAAGGAATGGCTCGTTTTCGGCCAGAATTATGACATTTTCAGCGCAAAATCCGAGGGCGTTTCCTCAACAGTCATGTTCGTTTACAAGACCGCGGCAATAGGACAGTAAAAAAATTTGATTTTTATAAATTTTTTATTTTACAAATGACAATAGTTGTAGTATAATCCCTCTGTTGTGAAAAATGTTAAACCCAATATGTTGAAATTCAGAAAGTTTTAGAGGTGTTTTTTATGAGCCGTATGGTAGGTACAGTGTCCAGAGGTTTAAGAGCTCCCATCATCCGCAGCGGTGATGATCTCGTTAAAATCGTTACCGATACCGTTTTGGCATCCGCAGCAGATGAGGAATACGGATTTAAGGTACATGACCGCGATATAGTCGCAATGACCGAGGCAATTGTAGCACGTGCTCAGGGCAACTATGCATCTGTCGATGATATAGCATCCGATGTTCGCGCAAAACTCGGCGGGGAAACTGTCGGCGTAATATTCCCCATACTCAGCCGCAACCGCTTTGCAATCTGCCTGCGCGGTATTGCAAAGGGAGCAAAGAAAATCGTTCTCATGCTCTCTTATCCCTCCGACGAGGTCGGCAACCACCTTATTGATGTTGACCTGATGGACGAGAAGGGCGTTGATCCTTACCGCGATGTCCTCTCTCTTGAGAAGTACCGCGAGCTGTTCGGATATACCAAGCACCGCTTCACCGGCGTTGACTATGTAGACTACTACGCACAGCTTATCCGTGAATCCGGCGCAGAAGTCGAGATTATCTTTGCAAACGACGCACGCGCAATTCTGCCTTACACCAAGAATGTCATAAACTGCGATATCCACACCCGCAAGCGCACCAAGCGCATCCTGATGAATGCAGGCGTAGAAAAGGTGTTCGGTCTTGACGAGATTATGACCGCACCTGTAAACGGCAGCGGCTTTAACGCTGACTACGGTCTTCTCGGTACCAACAAGGCAACCGAGGATCAGGTAAAGCTTTTCCCCCGTGACTGCCAGCAGCTCGTCGATGCAATCCAGGCAAAGCTTTTCGAGGCAACCGGCAAGCGCGTTGAAGTAATGGTATACGGCGACGGCGCATTCAAGGATCCCGTGGGCAAAATCTGGGAGCTTGCTGACCCCGTAGTATCTCCCGCATATACCGCAGGCCTTGAGGGAACTCCCAACGAGCTCAAGCTCAAGTACCTTGCAGATAATGATTTTGCAGACCTTAAGGGCGAAGAGCTTAAGGACGCAATCAAGGGCGAGATTAAGAAAAAAGACGGCAACCTTTACGGTAAGATGGCTTCCGAGGGAACAACTCCCCGCCAGCTGACCGACCTTATCGGTTCCCTTTGCGACCTTACCTCCGGCAGCGGCGATAAGGGTACTCCCATTGTCTACATTCAGGGTTACTTTGATAACTACACCACTGACTGATATAATTAAAAAAACCGACACCCCGATGTGTTACATCGGGGTGTTTTTATGTTATAATTATACTTGTATATTTTTAACTAATATGTGTTAAGAAAATTTGTGATATTGCCAAAAAAGATTTTGGTCTGAAAAATAACATTGCTTTTCAAAGCGCTATGCAATAAACTATAATTGTTGAAAACTGCGCCTTAGTGCGAGGCGCGTGTTAAGAAAGCGTTAAGAGGTTTGTAAATGTCAAGCAGCATTATTAATATAATATGTGCGGTTTGCGCATTCGCATTCGGTACATTGGCGGCATATATAAATTTGCTTATAAGCCGCCGTGGAGTGAGTTCCGATACCGTGGCCGGAATTATGGGCAACAACTTCGCAAGACTTTCGGTGGACATTGTCACACTGGGAATAACATTCCTTGTGTGCAGGCGTTTTGACCTGCCGATGACAGTGTGCCTGATAGCGGTTGCTCTGGGTCTGACGGTATGCGGATTTTTAATGCTCCGCGGTCTGGCAAAATCCATAGAAAAAAAGGACGGAGGTGAATAAGCTTGTCAGAATTTTTTGCAAATTACCTTGCTCCGACAAAAACCATATACAGTATGTGGGTTATCATGGCGGTTATTGTAATCGTATCAATAATCCTTACCCGCGGTCTTAAGATTGTTCCGGGTAAACTCCAGAACGTCGCTGAAATGGCAGTCGATTACATCAAGGGCTTCTATGAAGGCGTCCTCGGCGAGGAGAAGACAAGGCAGTATTTCCCCATGCTGGCAACCTTCTTCATATTTATTATTGTATGTAACTATTGCGGACTCGTTCCCGG
>JAZLFI010000226.1:0-3336 GCA_045615725.1 Oscillospiraceae bacterium | reverse complement strand
CGGACTCTGACTCCGTTTGTGAGGGTTCGAATCCTTCATCCGCTGCCAATAAAAAGACTCCAACCAAAAGGTTGGAGTTTTTTTATTGGCTGCACGCAAGCGTGCTGTTATCCGCTTCGCTCAAATTAAACGAGAGGGGATAACCAATCCCCTCTCGCGCTCACCCCATGCAAAACCGCCCACTCACAAACGCATTATTCCGAACTGTTGACCGTGCTTTTTTGTTGTATGGCAATATTTTTCATGCTATAATCAACTCATAAACACTCATCGGAGAAGACCATGGAGCATATAAAAACATTCTACACCGCCGACAGGCTCGTGTGGCGCCAGTGGCTCAGCGAGAATTTTCAAAAAGAAAAGGAAATATGGTTTGTGTTCCCCATGAAGGAGTCGGGAGAAGAAAGCCTTTCTTATAACGATGCTGTGGAGGAAGCACTGTGCTTCGGCTGGATTGACAGTACCATAAAACACATAGACCCCACCCACAGAGCTCAGCATTTTACTCCGAGAAGAAAGGGCAGTCCATATTCAAGACCGAACATCGAGCGCCTTATCTGGCTTGACGGGCAGGGGATGCTTCACCCCTCGGTAAAAGAAAGTGTTGCGGAAATAATCAGCGCACCTTATGAATTTCCCGAGGACATTCTCGAAGAGATAAGACGCGACGAAGCGGCATGGCTTAACTACAAGAAATTTTCCGAGCCCTATAAGCGGATTCGTGTTGCCTATATCGATGCGGCGCGAAAACGCCCCGAGGAATTTCAAAAACGCCTCAAAAGCTTCGTAAGCAAGACGCGGGAAAATAAACTCATTATGGGCTACGGGGGAATAGACAAATACTACAAGTAAAGCTCCAAGCGACGCTTGGAGCTTTTTTGTTGTTTTGAGCTGTTGTTCATGGTATAATTCACGCAGGTGATAAAGATGACTATCAGAAAAGCAACTTCGCGTGATATTGACGCGATTGAAAAAATATACGACCGCATCCACGAAGAAGAGGATGCGGGAAAGATTACAACGGGCTGGATAACGGGCGTTTACCCCGTGCGCGGTACCGCTGAAGCTGCACTTAACCGAGACGATTTATTCGTATATGACTCAGACGGCGAAGTGCTTGCCGCCGCGGTTATCAATCAGACTCAGGTTGACGTTTACGCTGACTGCGACTGGGAATATAAAGCCGCGGACAGCGAGGTTTGCGTTCTGCATACCCTCGTTGTTGACCCGAATGCCGCAGGAAAGGGCATAGGCACGGAGCTCGTAGCGTTTTATGAGTCCTATGCAAAGGATTTGGGCTGTACCGCCCTGCGCATGGACACGAACGCGCGCAATACCGCCGCGAGAAGCCTTTACGCAAAGCTGGGCTACATAGAATCGGGCATAGTGCCCTGCGTGTTTAACGGCATACCCAATGTAATGCTCGTATTGCTTGAAAAGAAAGTGGGGGATATAAATGCTTAACTGTCTTTGTGTTGGTATCGGAGGATTTTTCGGCTCAATACTGCGCTATCTTGTCGGACTTGTTCCCGTAAATCCCTCCAACGGATTCCCGATTAAAACTCTGGTAATTAATGTCCTCGGCGCCTTCGCCCTGGGGCTTATCGCCGCCCTTGCTGCTAAGAATTCCAATATGTCCGAGCCCGTGGTGCTCATGCTCAAGGTGGGAGTCTGCGGCGGATTTACAACCTTTTCGACCTTCGCTTATGAGGCAACAAATCTTATGCAAAACGGCTCAACTGGACTCGGCATTGCGTATATGCTTCTCAGCATGGTGCTGGGTGTTGCCGCAATAATCCTTGCTCAAATGCTTATAAACTGAAAAACCGCTCTCATTGAGAGCGGTTTTTCTTTATGTATTTTACTCTTTTACTATCTGTGCGTCGGGTGCGTTCTTCTTGATAGACTCAATGCCGTTTAAGCAGCCTGCCAGTGCCTTGTAGCCTTCGCCGACGGCGATTATCTGGCCGTTTGCGGCTTTCAGACGGAAGCGGAATTCGCCGGCCTTGTCCTTATAAACTTCAAACTTGGGGTTTTTGAGAACCTCGAAGCCCTCGACAGTCTGATTTTCAACGGGTGCGATGGGAGCATTCTTCTGAACGCTTGCGATGCCGTTCATGCATGCTGACTCGGATGAGTAAACTTCGCTGGTTGCGATGATTTCGCCGTTGCCTGCCTTGAGGTTGAACTTAACGCCGTTTTTAGCTTCACTAACAACAAATTTGCCCATGGTTTATCCTCCGTATTATTTCTTATTTCTTCGTTTAAAAAAATCGGCAGTTTCGCATTGCGCAAAACTGCCGAAAATTTCTCTTATTCTTCTTTGCCGAGGTAGTTAACAAGCAGCTCGTGCAGCAGTTCGTCGCGGTCAACGCGGCAGATAAGACTGCGTGCATTATTGTAGTTTGTAATGTAGGTAGGATCCTCGGAAAGAATATAACCGACAATTTGGTTAATGGGGTCGTAACCCTTTACTTTAAGAGAATCGTACACGGTAGACAGAACTTCCTTCATGACAATCTTATTGTCAATAGCGGCAAACTTTCTGGTGATGTCTTCCATGGTATTCCCTCCAATACTCAAAGTTATTATTAATTATTATAACCTTTTTCCCGAGTAAAGTAAAGATAATTTGTAAATTTTATCTTATTACGGCACCGAGCTTGCTTTCGAGGGCGCCCAGAACGGATTTTACGGTCTCTTCCGCGTGCTCGTCGGTGAGGGTCTGGTCGTCAGCTCTCATGGTGAGGGAGAAGGCAACGGACTTCTTGTCCTCGGCAACATGCTCGCCGGTGTAGATGTCAAACAGGTTGCATGCCTTGAGGAACTTTCCGCCTGCTCTCATGATGCAGTCGCTGAGCGAAGCAACGGGAATGCTTCTGTCGCAGACAACCGCGATGTCGCGGGTGACGGCGGGGAACTTGGGCAGAGGAGTATAAATGGGGTCACTGCCCTTAGACTGCATAATCTCGTTCAGACCAAGCTCTGCGCAGTAGAACTGCGCATCAACGCCGTAGTTGCGGCATACAAGAGGATGAATCTGTCCGAATACACCGATAACTGTTTCGCCGCACTTTACGACAGCGCATCTGCCGGGGTGGTAGGAGGGGTTATCGGTGCAGGCTTCAAATGAAACGTTCTCTGCGCGGATGCTGTCCAGAACGGACTCGATAATTCCCTTGAGCTTGAAGAAATTCATATCCTCGCCGTAAGCGCCCATGGAGAGAATCTTGCTCTCAACGGCAAGACCGTCCTCGCCGCCGAGACCGTAAATTCTGCCCAGCTCATAGAGCTTTGCTTCCTTGTTGCGGAAGTTGTAGTTGCGGGTGAGAATTT
>JAZLFI010000225.1:0-5101 GCA_045615725.1 Oscillospiraceae bacterium | reverse complement strand
CTCTCAATCGCTGATGATAATCGTTGAGCCGGGAGGCAGGATGTTAGGATTCTTGACATTCGGATTGAGCTTTATGAGCTTATCAAGGCTTGTACCCTTCACAGCGGCAATAGAGCCGAGGGTTTCGCCTGCTTTTACCATATGGGTAAGCTCTTTTACATAGCCTTTTTTTGCAATGCTCTCCTTGCCGTTGCCCCATTCCTCGAATTCGAACGAATACCTGACATAGTTTGTCTGCGGCTCCTGCATAAGCTGAAGCTTTGTGAAATAGACCTGCACCGTCGGCCACAGAGGATGGGTCAGAATGCCCGGCGTGTCCTCATAGAAAACGGCGGCAAGAGCCTTAAACTGCTTATATGCGTTTTCTCCGACAAATTCGCCCTCGCCTTTGAAAACACAGGCAACGGGACCCATATTCTGAGTAATGTTTCCGGAAAAGGGTATCTTGTGCTGAATGATTTTCCGTCGGTATTCCATCTCAAAGGTCTTAGGGTTAAAAGGCCAGATATAATCTTTAAATCGCATTGATGCCAGCATATTATCCCTCCTCAGTAAACTTCAAATCCGTTATCGTAACGGCGGCTGTCGCGGCAGAAAAAGTCGCTGACCTCCGCCATATCGCGGCGGCGGACAACATATTCGGTTTCGGATATTTCGGTTTTCTCGACAATGGTGTTTACCGCCGTCTCCGTATTTTCAAACACCGCGGGTGCATCCGTTTTCGAGCTGTCGTATAAAAGCACAAGCAGTTGGGATGCAAGCTCGTTTTTCTCTCTATCGTCCATTTTCCGCCTCCTTGCTGTTTATGAATTTTTCCATGCTGAAGTTTGGATTGGGATTAATCCCTCTGTCAATGAGCAGATGGGCGGCATAGCGCATGCAGTCATCATCGCTCATGCTCTTTGCCTCCTCCGAGCACGGAAGGACATTGAATGCCCTCAGCACCGTCCAGCGGAGCCTTTCCATAGGCTCCGCTTTTACGGTGCTTATAAGTTCTTCAGTCGTCATGGCTCTGTTTCAATCCTTTTTGCCGCAATCAGCGTGACCCGCTCGGCTATTGTTTCGCCCAGCGAGCCCTCCTCCTCGATATTTGACCAGCGGCAGTTTGTGTAGGCAATTCTGCGGTCGGGCTTTACGATTACGAGGGAAAAATCGGAAAGTGCATGGAAGTTAATGCCGTCGGTTATCGCCTCGTCCGTTGCGTAAAGTCGGGTGAGGGTTATTTTGTGGCTTGTCCTGCCCGTCATTGCCGCAATGGGGTCTGTCTCGCCGAAGGCTTCAATCAGTCTTTCGCTTTTTGAGGATACTGCCTTATAGCTCTGCACAACGGCAATTTTTTTGCCGTTTGCCTCAAGATAAATATCACTGCTTGTGGGAAATGATATACTCATTTGCTTCCCTCCTTAAACCGTCAGACACGCAAGAAGCTCAATGGTGTTGAGCCCGCTCATGACGGAAAAATCAAAGCTTACGCGGCAGACTGTGGGGTCTTCTTCGTCTGCCTCCGCGCGCACGTTTGAATATGACGCAATAATCTCCTGCTTGAGCTTTTCCTCAAGCAGAAGCACGGTCTGGGTGCGTATTGCACCGCGTGTCTGCGGAGTGTTCTTTGTGCGCACGAAAAATTTCTTCAGCGTCGCTGATACTGCGGGGATTACATCGTTTATCACAAGAATGGTGTTCACATCACGCATACTGCTGTCAGCGACACCTTCGGTTTCGGTCTTTGTTGTGATGCCACGGACGATGACAATCTCATCCGCATCCTTTTCAATCGGTGTGACTCCGCCGCCGAGAAGCTGTTCTGTTTCCGCGTCGGAAAAGCTTTCCGAAAGCTCGGAAATCCCCTGAAGAACCGCACCGTTTAAGGGCAGCGCAGGGTCTGAGCGGCCGGCAATTACGCCTGCAACAGCGGCGGCAACAGAACCTGTCGTACCGTTTTCCTCGCTGTTTCCGCAAAGCACCATGCGCTCGTAATTGAGATTCTCCGCCGCAGACACGATATCGTCGGCATCTCCGTCCAGCTGGACAATGCCGATTTTATATTTTTCGTCCTCATCGGCATCGGACAAGGCGGCTTTCAAAGCCGCGTGAACGGTTGCACTCTCGCTGTCGCAGACTATGTATTCCGCATCACGCTCGCTTATAGCCGTCGCAAATGCTGCAGCATAATTGTTGCTGGCAACAGGGATTGCCTTTACCTCGCCTGCCCCGTTATTCAGAATAATTCTGATGAGCTTTGTCATGTTGCAGTCGGAGCCGTAAGCGGTGACCGCCTCGGCATAGGTTGCTATGCTTTTTGCTTCGCTTCCCCCTGCCGCGGCACACAGAGCCACTGCCTTGCCGCCTGCATTCAGCTTTTCGCTGTTGACCTCGTAGGAGGAATAAATTCCGGGTCTTAATCTAACACTCATAGCCGCTCAACTCTCCTCTCAGTACAAAACCTGTAAATTCTCTGTGTTCGGTATTCTCGGTGCGCACCATGATTGCAGTGCAGTTAAGTCTGCTTTTCATGCAGAACATTCCGCTTTCCTCATCGAATAGGGCATCCTCGCACTCAAATCTTTTGAGCTTGAGTCCGTCGGGCAGTGAATATATCGCATCCGCAATGCTGTCGAATATCTCTGCGCCGTTGCTTGCGGGGGTATAGATATCAAGAGCAAAGGTCATATCCGCTCTTGTACCGTAAACCTCGCACAAAACTCCGCCCTGCTCATAGATGCCGAGATAGTTTCCTGCACCCGAAGCGGTCATTATTGCGGATTTTATAGAAACCGCAACAACGCTTTCCGCTCTGTCAATCTTCGTTTCGGGAAACCTTCTCACCGCATTGATATCCTCATCCGTAAGCCAGTCGACTACCGAATCAATAATGCTGTCAAACATCGCTTAACCTCCCTTTCGGGCGGAGAACACACTCGTAATGGGAAACCGCACCCGAAAAATATATGGGCTCAGTCCTGAGCACCTCATAGTTTTCGCCGTGGGCAACAACGCTTCCGCCCTCTGCTATATTTATATTTGTTATAAGGAGATATCTTGCCTCATTTGCAACTCCCGCGGGAAGCGGAATGTGTTTATTTTCTGCATTTTTCGGGTCAATGGGCGATATGAAGCCCTTTGCGGATGTGTTTTCACAGCTTATAACTTCACCGTAGGCGGAGATAATATTATCCGATATCATCCGTCCACCCCCATGAAGCAGAAGCCGGAATCGCGCAGATATGCCGAAAGCATGTTTTCCGCAGTCTGACGAAGAGATGCGGCCGATGCCTTTATGCCATCGGAATTTGAAAGGCCTACTGAGAGATTACCTGCGGAAAAGGATTCAATCCCGCTGTCTGCAGAATCGGAAAGCTCAACATACAGAGCGATTGCGAGTATGCCCGCCGCGGTGACATACAGCTCGCCCAGATCTTCCACGGAAATATTGCTTCGAAGCTTGCCCTTTATCTCCATCGCCGCGGCTTCGCAAACAGCCTCCAGCACACCCTCTCCGCCCTCGCGCAGGGATGCACCCAGAAGGGTGACTGCCTTTTCTTTTATGTCATTTATTGTGTATGCCATAGTTACCTCCTAAATGGGAGCAGGAATAATCCTGCTCCCTGCGTTTATCAGACGGTAAGAACCTTGGATGCTTCGGTGTAGAGCTTTGCAAAACCGGAAATGCTGGTGATTGCGGCTCTTTCGAGCTGCCGGTCAATGAGTCGGTCATACTCGACGCTGACATCGCCGGAGGATACCATTTCAAGAGCGTAGCCCTTGTCAAGGCCGATTGCAGTGCCGGAGGGCATTGCGCTGCAGCGGATGAGCTTTGCACCGAGGGGATTGCCGGGCTCGCCGGTGCCCTGGAAGTTAAGGCCGGTCAGAGGATTCTGGAACTCGGAGCACTTGAGAATCTTGACGAGAACATCGGGTGCAACAAGCATGGTGTTCATGGTGTAGGGGTCAAAGCAGTTCCAGAACTTTAGAAGCTCGGTATAGGTAAGAGTGCCTGCGGTGCCGCCGATGGTGCTGTCACCTACTGCAAGTGAATCTGCGGCATTGGAGTTACCGTCGCCGTTTGTGATAACGTCGATTGCATCCTCAAGATGCATGCGCATAATCTGATTGCCGATCTGGCGGAGCATGACGGAGAAAAGGTCAAGGCGCTGGAAGCGGATTGCCTCGTAGGATGCAACCAGCATTCTGCCGCGCTTCTTGAGATTTACAAGGTGGTCAGCAGACTTAATCTCGGTCTGGGGAATGACTGCGCCCTCGCCGACGTAGCGCAGGCTCTTGTCATCCTCGCTTGCGGCGGAGTAGATGGAGCGGTAGTCCATGCCGTCAAAACGGGTGACGGATGCGGTGATAGAGGGCAGAATATTGCCCTCCTCCATACCTGCCTTTACGCTTCGGGAAACGTATTCGGGGAACAGGACAGCGGACTCGGAGGTGGAGAAAAACTTCTCGACAACGTCACTGCCCGCGCCGCGTACCTTGATGTCAAAGCGCTTGAGCTGGCGCTGGAAAGCGTCCATACCCTCGTATGCGGTGCCCTTGTAGTTTTCGTTGGGGTCAAGACTTTCGAGAACCTGCTCGAAGCTCTTGCCGGACTCGGAATACATACCCTTGTCCAGTCTGATTTCGTTAAACTTATATGCCATGGTACATTCTTCCTTTCTTACATGATAAAGCCGACAATGCTGTTGGTGCTGTCGACCTTGAGGACAAGCACTTCGCGGCCTGCTTCCGCTACCTCAACGGTATCATCGTCTGAGCAAACCAGCAGATTGTAGCCGACGGTTGGTGCGGTGGTGCCGGTATACTTGCACTCAACGTAGCCGTGGGTCATGACGTCTGCAAAGCCGTCAGCACTTTTGATGCACATGCCGACAAAAATATCGTCTTCATCTGCAACTGCAACGGTGAAGTTTGCGCTCATTGCGGCGAACTTGCCCTTTACCGCGGCAGAATTGCCGCTTGCGCTCTTAAAGGAGAGCACCTGTTCGTTTACACCTTCAAAACTTACGTTCATATATAAACCTCCTAAATTATGTACTCATCACCGTCAAAGGCAGTGATTTCATTCTTGCCCGGGAGCTGGCACACGGGCGGAAAC
>JAZLFI010000224.1:0-6945 GCA_045615725.1 Oscillospiraceae bacterium | reverse complement strand
CTTATAAATTGCCGAAGGCAATTTTTTATTTTAATCCGGCATACAAGGTATCACGCGCAAGCGTGATGCGTTGTAGCAGTTCGAATCTGCTCAGCAGCTCCAAAAAAACTCGTTGCTTTTGCAACGAGGTTTTTTGTCGCCTCAAAGCTGCGCTTTGAGGATTTATTCGCTTCGCTCAATTTTAATGAGAGGGGATAACCAATCCCCTCTCATACTCTCCCCATGCGGATGTTTCGCATGGGCATTTTTATTTATTTATAAAGTAAAGCCCCACGAGGCAGATAATCATGCCGATTATCTTGCTTGCGGTCATGGGCTCGTGATAGACGATATATCCCACGAAAAGCAGTGCAACCGCTAAAAACGCGCTCTGCACTATCGATGCCGTGCTGACCTGCCAGCCGGCCTTGTAGGCATATATAAAGCCCACCTCAAGTCCGACAATCACGATTCCGAGCACAATCGGTGCCCAGTTCAGATGACCGTATTCACGCACAAGGCTTCCGCCTTTATTCAGCGCAAAATACAAAATTCCGCATACAACCGCGCCCACCGCATATGTAACCGTCAGCGATGCAAGTGGATTCATCTCCGCTGGTACGGATTTTGCGCATATCTGATAGAAAGTATTCGCAATAACGACCATCGCGATAGGCCAGATATAATTAAACATTTTTACCTCCAAAAATGAAAAAACAGTCAGACAAATAGCCTGACTGTCGGTAGGTGCTCACCCGTGGCAATAATATAGCATTTTCCTACACTTATCGCAAGTGCGATTTTTGTCACCAACAATTTAATATTACTACCTCAGGCAATAATTGTCAACAGCTTTTAATGCATTTTAACCAATTTCAGCTTAATTTACAGTTTTTGCTTGTTGTATTTGTACATAAAATCACTTGTTTTCCATGCATGTATTTGCTATATTATAGTCAGAAAGGGTGATACCGATGTACATGTAAGTACCCCGAAGAGAAAGCGAATCTCGAGCGGGGTGTTAAAGCTGCCGAGCATAGTGGATGCTTCCGCACAGCTGAACCGGCGGCGCTAATCCGAAGAAAGAGAGGTAACCAAGGATGTTAGATACTAAGAATATAGAGAAGTAACCCGTGATTGCAAAAAACGATGTGTGGCAATCACGGGTTACTTCTATTTATGCTGTTTTCCGGGTCAGACCCGGATTTTTTTATTTGTAGGACTCCATCAGCGCCTTGAATGCGGGCATGGAATTAACGATGGTTTCCTTGCTGACGCAGTAGGCAACACGTACATAACCTGTACAACCGAAGTCATTGCTCGGAACGAGCAGGAGCTCATGCTTCTTTGCCTTTTCGCTAAATGCCTTTGCATCGGGCTCAAGAGCCTTGACAAAGAGATAAAATGCGCCCTTTGGCTCAATGAATTCATAGCCAAGCTCGCGAAGTCCGCTGCAGAGCACTTCCCTGTTCTCTCTGTATTTCTCAACATCGGAGGTCTGACCTATACAGCGCTCTATTACTCGCTGGAACAGGCTGGGCGGGTTTACATAACCCAAGCAACGTCCTGCGCCGAGAATGGAATCATATACATCCTTCCCGCTCTTCATTCTGTCGCTGACAGCAATATATCCGATACGTTCACCTGGAACAGACAAGGATTTGCTGAAAGAATAGCACATAACCGTGTCATCGTAGAACTCAATCACGGAGTGGCAGACCTCGTCGGTATATACCAGCTCGCGGTAAGGCTCGTCAGTTATTATGTAAACCGTATTGCCTGTTTTCTTGCGGTGCTCATTGAGGATTGCAGCAAGACCGCGAAGGTTTTCCTCGTCGAATATAGCACCTGACGGGTTGTTGGGTGAATTGATAATTACAGCCTTTGTCTTATCGGACAGGGCATTTTTTATGCCCTCAAGGTCAATCTGCATATCCTCGCGGGGTGCAACCGCTTTCAGCACGCCGCCGCTTGCCTCTGTGAACACGCGGTATTCAGGGAAAAAGGGTGCAGGTGCGATGACCTCCTCCCCCTCAAGCAAAATTGCTCTCAGGGAAATGCTGAGGCTTGCCGCCGCACCGCAGGTTACATAGAGATTGTTTATACCGATATTCAGACCGAAACGGGAGTTTAAGTCTGCCGCAATCTTTTCGCGCAGGGACGGAAGACCTGCCGCAGGGGTATAGCTGTGGAGGGCAAGGCTGTCGCCCTTAATGAGCTCTGCTATGGTCTCGTTTACAATATCGGGTGCGGGAACGCTGGGGTTTCCGATGGAAAAGTCAAAAACCTTATCTGCACCGATTTCTTTTTTCCTCATAGTGCCGAATGCCGCAAGCTCGCGGATACAACTACTGGCACGTCCCCATGCGAGTGTATTCTCAGGTAACATATCTGCTTTCCTCCAATTATTTAATGCCGAGTTCTTCGGGATTTGCAGGGGTAACTCCCCCGCTCACGAGAACCTCCGCAAGCTTCTCGGGCTCGCTGACGCGGAAAATCATATATGCGGCTCCGTCTTTCTTTCCGAAAGAGGAATACATATATCCGATGTCAATGTCCGCATCGGTTATGACCTTGAGCACACTGTGAAGTCCGCCCACCTTGTCGTTTACCTCAACTGCAACGACGGGAGTCACGGACACGACAAAATCCTGCTCGGACAGTACCGCCGCCGCCTTGCGGGGGTCATCCGCAATAAGGCGCAGTATGCCGTAATCTGCGGTTTCCGCAATATTGATTGCGCGGAGGTCAATTCCGTTTTCTGCAAGGATGCCCGTTATTTCGCCGAGCTGACCCTTGCGGTTTTCCAAAAACACAGAAATCTGTTGAATCATAATACCGTCCTCCTCAGATTTTCCGCTTATCAACAATTCGCTTTGCCTTACCCTCACTGCGCTCGATGGATTTCGGGGCAACAAGTCTTACCTTGACCACGATGCCGAGCATTGCCTTCAGTGCGGCGACCAGTTTCTTTTCCCGCTCCGCAATCTCCGCAAGAGAGTCGGAGAATGTGTCCGCCGTCATTTCAAGCAGTATTTCGATGGTATCGCTGTGGTTTACTCTGTCGAGAACAATCTGATAGTTCGCGGCATAGCCCTGCTCCATGAGCACGGTTTCAATCTGCGACGGGAATACGTTTACGCCCTTGACAATCATCATGTCGTCGCTTCTGCCCATGGGCTTGCACATCTTTACAAACGTGCGTCCGCAGGAGCATTTTCCGCGGCTGAGCACACAGATATCGTGAGTGCGGTAGCGCATCAGCGGGAATGCCTGCTTATCGAGGGCGGTGAACACCAGTTCGCCCTGACTTCCCTCGGGAAGCGGCTCACCCGTATCGGGGTCGATTGTTTCAACAAGGAAATGGTCCTCGTTAATGTGCATTCCGTTCTGCTCACAGCATTCGTATGCAACACCGGGACCCGAAAGCTCAGTCAGTCCATAGATGTCATAGGCCTTGATGCCCAGCTTATTCTGAATATCGCGGCGCATCTCCTCGCTCCATGCTTCTGCGCCGAATATGCCGACGCGGAGCTTGAGCCTGTCGCGAAGATCTGCCTCCTCAATGGCTTCGCAGAGGTATTCTGCATAGGACGGGGTACAGCAAAGGGTCGTAACGCCCAAATCCTCCATGAACTGAAGCTGTCTGTCTGTGCTTCCCGTTGACATGGGAACGGTCATACAGCCGAGCTTTTCACTGCCGTCATGGATGCCGAGACCGCCCGTGAACAGACCATAGCCGTAGGCAACCTGCACCACATCCTCGGGTGTGCAGCCTGCGGCGGTGTAGGCTCGTGCTAAGCAGTCGCGCCACAAATCAAGGTCGTGCTGAGTATAAAAGGCGATAACGCGCTTGCCCGTTGTGCCCGAGGTGGAGTGGATGCGTACTACATCCTTTCTCGGAACGGCAAGCAGGCCGTCGGGATAAGCCTCGCGCAGATCGGCCTTGCTCATGAACGGAAGCTTATGCATATCCTCAACGCTTTGTATATCGTCGGGGCTTACGCCTGCTTCCTCCATTTTTTTGCGGTAATACGGCTGGTTTTCCCAGACATGCTTTACCTGTTTTTTCAGTCTTTCATTCTGAAGCGCACAAAGCTCTTCCCTCGGTGCGCATTCAATTTCTTTCTGATAGAAGTTCGGCATTATTTAACCTCTCTGCCAAGCAGGAATGCTTTCTTGTTTACTTCAAGGAACTTTTCATTTACGCTCTGGGCTATTGCTTCCATCCACTCATCGACTGTAAAGTCGAAGTCGTTGCTGAATCTGCCCATGAGCACAAGGTTTACCGCCTTAGTTGTACCTGCCTGCTCCGCAAGAGAAAGTGCGTCGAATGAGTCAAGCTCGGCACCAAGTGCTCTGAGCTTATCCTCCAGATTTTCAGGATAATCCGCAGCACCCGTTATGACGGGCATGGGGTCAATCTGCTGAGTGTTTGTGATAATCTTTCCGCCGGGTTTAAGGAATTCAGACCAGCGGGCGGCTTCGAGCAGTTCAAAGGAGAGAATAACATCTGCCTCGCCCTTGTCAATAAGGGGTGACGAAACCTTGTCGCCGTAGCGTACATAGGTCACGACACTGCCGCCGCGCTGGCTCATTCCGTGTACTTCACTTACTTTTATATCATAGCCCTTGGTCAGAAGAATTCTGCCCAGAAGTTTGCTGGCAAGCAGAGTGCCCTGACCGCCAACACCTACGATTAATACGTTTTTCGTTTCCATTCTCGCTTACTCCTTTCCGCCGAGTGCGTCCATGGGACACAGCTGAGTGCATACACCGCAGCCGACGCACAGAGTTGTATCAATATCCGCCTTGCCGCCGTGGATGCTTATTGCAGGGCATCCGACGCGCATACATGACTTGCATCCGATGCACTTATCCTTATCTGCGGCAATAGGTCCGGGATGCTTTACATACTTGAGCATTGCGCAGGGGCGGCGGGAGATGATAACGCTTGCCTCGTCCGCCTCAAGCTCTTCCTTAATTGCGCTTTCGCACTGATTGAGGTCATAGGGGTCAATCACGCGGACGCGCTTAATGCCCACAGCTTTGCACAGGGTTTCAAGGTCAACCTTGTTGCTGGGGTCACCCTTAAGGTTCTTGCCCGTTGTGGGATTCTGCTGATGTCCCGTCATGCCGGTTATGGAGTTATCGAGAATGATAACGGTGGATTTTGAATCGTTGTATGCGATATTTACAAGACCCGTGATGCCCGAATGCATGAAGGTGGAGTCGCCGATGACGGCAACAGTTTTCTTTGCGTTTTCGGGAGTTGCCTTGTTAAATCCGTGGATACCCGATACGGATGCGCCCATGCAAATAGTTGTTCCGATGGCGCTCAGAGGTGCGTTTGCGCCGAGAGTGTAGCATCCGATATCGCCCAGCACATTGAGCCCCAGCTTTTTCAGCGTGTACATCAGTCCGCGGTGGGGACAGCCTGCGCACAGCACGGGAGGTCTCGGAGGGACGGCACCCTCAACGGTCTTGCCGCTATGTACTTCCATTCCCAGCTTTTCCGCCACGATATTCTGGCTCAGTTCGCCGAGGGGTGAAAACAGTTCCTTGCCCTTGACCTTAAGACCGAGGCTGAGGCAGTGGTTTTCAATAATTCCGTCAAGCTCTTCAACAACTATTACCTCGGAAACATCCGCGGCAAAGTCCTTTATCAGCTTTTCGGGCATAGGCCATGCCATACCCAGCTTAAGCACGGGATAGCGGTCACCGCATACTTCCTTGACATACTGATATGACGTGCCTGCGCTTATGATGCCGATGCTCTTATCCGCGCCGTCTTCAACGCGGTTTACTTCCGCAGTCTCCGCCCATTCGGCGAGAGCTTTCGTTCTGTTCTCGACGATGGGATGGCGCATTTTTGCCTGACGGGGCATCATTACGTATTTATCGGTGTTTTTCTCATACACCTTTTCCGGAGCTTCTACCCTCTCCCCTGTTTCGACGACGCTCTGGCAGTGGGAAATTCGGGTGCACATGCGCATAATAACGGGGGTATCGAACTTTTCGGACAGCTCATACGCAAGCTTTGCGAATTTATGAGCTTCCGCGCTGTCGGCAGGCTCCAGCATGGGTACCTTTGCCGCCATTGCGTAGTGTCTTGAATCCTGCTCGTTCTGGCTGGAGTGCATGGACGGGTCATCGGCAACCGCGATAACCATGCCTGCGTTAACGCCGGTGTAGGATATGGTGAACAGAGGGTCTGCGGCAACGTTCAGTCCGACATGCTTCATTCCGCAGAAGCTTCGCTTGCCCGAAAGGCAGGCGCCGAATGCGGATTCCATGGCTACCTTTTCGTTGGGTGCCCACTCTGCATATACTTCTTCGAATTTTGCGAGGGTTTCGGTTATTTCTGTGCTGGGTGTGCCGGGATAGCTTGAAACGAAGCCGCATCCCGCTTCATAAAGGCCTCTGGCAACTGCTTCATTGCCGAGCATTAATGTTTTCATATGTTTTCTGCTCCTTTTATTCTGCGACTTCTTCGCCAATGGATTCGCGTGCAGTTACTATAACTTTTCTATCATAGCATGCAAAGATGTTATTTACAAATTCGGTATCGGGTTTTCTGGTAAAGGCACTGACAACGGGAACAATGACAAGTCCTGCCAGCATGCAGAATGCGCCCGCGTTAATGGGTGACTGCAAAATTGCAGGGAAGGATGCTCTTGCAACAACATTGAGAAGCATCACAACCGTTGAGAACACGAAGCTTACCCAGCATGCGGTCTTTGTGGTCTTCTTCCAGTAAAGTCCGAAGAGGAAGGGTGCAAGGAATGCGCCCGCCATTGCGCCCCAGGAAACGCCCATGAGCTGTGCAATAAATGTTATGCTGGAGCGGTGCTGGATAATTGCAAGCACAACGGAAATTCCGATGAACACAACAATCAGCTCGCGGATAATGCGAAGCTGTTTCTTTTCGCTCATATCCTTGTCAAACAGGTCCTTAATAAAGTC